>JARFRH010000224.1 GCA_029287355.1 Maribacter sp.
GACAGAACCAGGCGCTGGTTCAGATGCCAATTCGGGAAAAACAAAAGCCGTCTTATCCGACGATGGAAAATATTATAGTATCTCAGGCCAAAAAATGTGGATTTCGAATGCAGGTTTCTGTAGCATGTTCATTGTTTTTGCACGGATTGGTGACGACAAGAATATCACGGGTTTTATAGTAGAGAACGACCCTGATAACGGAATCACAATGGGTGATGAGGAAAAGAAATTAGGCATTCACTCCTCCTCTACGCGTCAGGTATTTTTCAGCGATACCAAAGTGCCCGTTGAAAATATGCTGTCCGGGCGTGGTAATGGATTTAAAATTGCCATGAACGCATTGAATATTGGTCGCATCAAGCTCGCCGCAGCATGCCTCGATGCCCAACGTCGCGTAATCGGAGAGGCAACAAAATATGCTAACGAACGGATTCAATTCAAAACGCCAATAATCAATTTTGGTGCTATCAAAGCCAAAGTCGCCGATATGGCCACAAACTGCTATGTTGGTGAATCAGCCTGCTATAGAGCTGCAAAAAATATTGAAGATCGAATAGCGATCCGAGAATCGCAAGGGAACACGCACCAAGAAGCAGAGTTAAAGGGTGTTGAGGAATATGCCATAGAATGCTCGATTCTAAAGGTAGCGGTTTCTGAGCATTGTCAGGAAACTACCGATGAGGGGATACAGATTTTCGGGGGAATGGGCTTTAGTGCGGACACCCCAATGGAGTCAGCTTGGAGAGATACCAGAATCGCCCGTATCTATGAAGGAACCAACGAAATCAATAGAATGTTGGCGGTAGGCATGTTAGTAAAAAAGGCAATGAAAGGCCATGTGGATTTATTGGGCCCAGCTACTGCAGTGGGAGAAGAATTAATGGGAATTCCTTCTTTTGACGCTCCAGACTTTTCAGAACTCTTCGCAGAAGAAAAGGACTTGGTAAACCGATTGAAGAAGGTCTTTTTAATGGTCGCGGGTAGTGCGGTTCAAAAATTTGGCCCCGAGTTGGAAAAACACCAACAGTTGATGATGGCCGCCTCGGATATTTTAATAGAAGTCTATATGGCAGAATCCACCATTCTAAGAACAGAGAAAAACGCAAAGCGTTTTGGTGAAGAGGCCCAAGCCATTCAAATCGCAATGACAAGACTCAATTTGTACAATGCCGTCGACAAAGTATTAAAAAAGGGAAAGGAAGCGATAGTTTCCTTTGCTGAAGGCGACGAACAACGTATGATGTTGATGGGCTTAAAACGTTTTACAAAATATACCAATTACCCTAATGTGGTAGCCTTACGCACACAAATTGCGGATAAGGTAGCTGCAGATAAAGGGTACACCTTTGACTAATTCAGATGGAAACCTCTGAGACAGAAGGAAAACCGTCCGCCATAGGTGGGCGGTTTTTTATTTGGTAAATGCTCTAGAAGCGTATAATTTTATCCAACCATGAGCAAACTTCTCCAAAAGGTCTATTCTCCTGTAGATTTCAAAAATACTGGGCATCAATTAATCGATGAACTTACAAATCACATCAGTCAAGTATTCGATGAGAACCTGAGTAAAGTAATTAATTGGAAGGAGCCTCATGAATCCTTAACCTTTTGGAAAGATTTTCTTAGTAACGGAGATTCAGCGTCACTTTTTGAAGAGGTGCTTCAACGATCTACACATTTACATCATCCGAAATACATAGGTCATCAAGTAGGTCCTGCTGCACCAATCACCCTTTTAACGGCAATGATCAGTGCCATATTAAACAATGGAACAGCGGTATACGAAATGGGAATGGTGACCAATCCTATGGAACGGATCATTACGGAGTTACTATGCGTTAAAATCGGGTACAGCGACTCATCCAGCGGATTTCTAACTTCAGGAGGCACATTGGCCAATCTAACCGCATTGCTTTCAGCAAGAAAGGCCAAGGTTTCTGCAGACGTCTGGAATGAAGGCCATAGCAAACCCCTCGGTATCATGGTCAGCGAAGACGCCCATTATTGCATAGAACGTGCCGCGAAAATAATGGGATTGGGAGAACAGGGGATCATTAAAATTCCTGTGAAAGCGGATTTTTCTATGGATGTCTCTTTGTTGGAAACCCACTATCAAAATGCTATTCAAAATGGAATTGAAGTATTTGCAATTGTAGGCAGCGCACCAGCTACCGCAACGGGAATTCTAGATGACTTAGACGCCATTGGGTCTTTTGCCCAAAAACATTCATTATGGTATCATGTGGATGCAGCTCATGGGGGTGCTTCGCTTTATTCATCCAAATACCGTCATACCTTAAAAGGAATCTCAAAGTCAGATTCCGTTGTGATCGACGGACATAAAATGATGATGATGCCAGGAATAACGACGGCTTTGGTCTATAAAGACGGAAGGACTTCCAATGCGACATTTAGTCAAAAAGCGGACTATCTTTTGGAAGATTCCCAAGAATCGGACTGGTATAATTCAGGAAAAAGAACCTTCGAGTGCACCAAAAACATGATGGCACTTCATTGGTTTGTACTATTGAAAACCTATGGCGAGGCCGTATTCGATGACTACGTTACTATGCTTTATGATTTAGGAAGGTCATTTGGGGAAACCCTAAAAAAAGATGAGCGATTTGAATTGGCGGTAGCTCCCATGACCAATATTGTCTGCTTTCGTTACATGGATAGGGCGCTCGACACAGCTACATTGAACCACATCAATCGCCAAATTCGTCAAAAACTTTTAGAAGATGGTGAATTCTACATTGTACAGACAAAACTTAGGAACAAACAATTTCTTCGAGTCACCATAATGAACCCGTTTACAACAGAAAAGCACCTTGTGAAATTACTAGAAAAAATCAAGATCATATCGGAGAACATAGATGTTTTGAAGCCTTGAAGACATCCCCCATAATCCCCCTTCAAAGCGGACTCGTAATATGAAAAACTACTCCCTTATCGTATCCAATACTTGTGCCTCAACTTCCTTATTCGAGAAATTAATAGCGCATTCTATCAAGGCCAAATGGGAATAGGCCTGAGGAAAGTTTCCTAACAACCTTTTTGTCTTAAAATCAATATCTTCACTAAACAAACCTAAATGATTACTATAACTTAAAAGCTTATCAAAATGCTTCATAGCTTTTTCTTCCTCCCCTATTTTAAAGAGGCTATTGATAAACCAAAACGTACAGATCGTAAAAGAAGATGATGGCAATCCAAAATCATCTTCATTTTTATAACGATATAATAATCCGTCGTTACTCAATTCCTTTTCTATAGCCCTTACGGTACTGACGAATTTTGGCATTTTAGCATGAATAAAGCCATAAGACTCCATTAACAGTACAGAGGCATCCAAATCTTTGGAGCCATACGATTGTGTAAAGGCATTTACCTCTTCATTCCACGCATGGTCATGAATATCTTTTTTGATTTCCTGTTCCAATTGTATCCACTTTTCAAGTTTTCTTGTTTTCCGAAGGATGCGGGCAACCTTGATAGCGCGATCAACAGCCACCCAGCATAGTACTTTTGAAAACGTAAAATGACGCTCTTCTGTCCTGAATTCCCAAATTCCCTTATCGGCTTCTTTCCAGTGGTTGGCAACAATCCAGACAATACCTTTTGTAATTCCCCAGAGTTCCTCGCCGTTTTCAATATCGTTTGAATATTGATGCAATTGCTCGTAAATGACATCCATCAAAATGCCATAGATATCATTTTGTTTTTGTTTGTAAGCTGCATTACCAACACGCACAGGTTTCGAACCCTTATACCCGCTTAGGTGGTCCAATGTCTTTTCGGTCAACTTCTTTTCGCGGTTAATACCATACATGATTTGCAGCTTCTCATCCTTATGAGGAATCAAATCGACAATAAACTGTAAATACCTTCGAGCTACGTTCTTATGCCCCAATTGCCCAATTACTTTTATCACCATGGAAGCATCACGAATCCAACAGAAGCGATAGTCCCAATTACGTACTTCACCTATAGTTTCGGGCAAAGAGGTCGTTGCTGCTGCCAAGACAGCTCCTGTTTTATCGTAACTCAATAATTTTAAAGTGATCGCACTACGGCTAATTTGAGAATTGTATTTTTTATACCTCGGGGTTTTACTGCTCCAGTTCAGCCAATAGACCTTCGTGCGTTCTAACTCCGTATACACCTTACGAACTGTAGGCTTGAATATTTTTTCATTGTAGCCCAATAAGAAATAACCATCATCTGTCAATTCGATTTCGCGTCCTTCTACAACGGCATTTTTATTAAAAGAGGTATAGAGGAAGAAGGTATCAAATTTTTCTTCTTTGGTCAGACTGACTACGAAGTTCTTTTTGACATAGGTATTGGTTACACCCTTGGCGTATGCTAACCGAGGGTTATAATTTACCTTGAACTTTGGCTTTCCTGAAATATACTTAATATAACGAACTACCTCAGGAGGAGAATTATATCCACCCCCCTCTTTTCGATATCTTGGCATGAAATCGCGAATTTCAAAGGCATTCTCCCCATCGGAAAAATGTGTAATCAAGACTGCCGTATGCTTTTTGTAGCGCTGGTTTATGGAATAACCCTCATTAACGATGATATCAAAACTACCCCCGATCTCCTTGTCTAATAATTTGGCAAATACGGAAGAAGAATCGAATTCTGGCAAACAACACCATTCCAAATTTCCGTTCTTCGATATTAGTGCCGCACTTCTGCAATTTCCTATTATTCCGTAGTCTAAATTATCCATTCAATAAAAATCTTGATTCAATTGGTTTAACAATTGCTTTTGAGATGCAATTTGACGAAATTTAAAGACAATGAATTTAAAAGACGGTAAAAAAACTTAAAATATGGGCAAAACTATCATAATCTCAAATAGACTACCTGTTCAATTACAAATTAGCAACGGAAGCATCACTGCGGTGCCCAGTGTTGGAGGTTTGGCAACAGGAATGAAATCTGTGCATTCAGGAGGGGATAGTTTATGGATTGGATGGAGCGGATTGACCGATGAGGAAATTCCGAAGGAATTGGAAGCAGACATTGACAATGCGCTGGCCGAGCATGGCTCGTCAAAAGTTACCTTGACCGAGGCAGAAGTAGAAGGGTTTTATTTCGGGTTCAGTAATCGGACCGTCTGGCCGCTCTTCCACTATTTTCTGGAATATGCTGAATTTGAATTGGATAGTTGGAATACCTATAAAACGGTAAACCAAAAGTTTGCCGATGCTATTTTGGAAAAAGCAGGAGAGGATGATACCATTTGGATACATGATTACCAGTTGATGCTAGTGCCGCAAATGGTACGGGAAAAACGACCGAATATTTCCATCGGATTCTTTTTGCACATTCCCTTCCCCTCCTTTGAAATTTTCAGAACCATGCCCTGGCGTAATGAAGTGCTAGAAGGCCTTTTAGGCTCTGATCTTATCGGGTTCCATATTTACGATTATGAACGGCATTTTTTGAGTTCGGTACGACGTCTTTTGGGATTGGAAGTTAGTTTCAATGATATTTATTTGGATAATCGGGTGATAAAAGTCGATTCTTTTCCCATGGGAATTGACTACAAAAAATTCAAGGATGCTGCGGAAGAACACGCTCAGCGGACTCCGGAAAAACGTTCAGAATTACAGCAACGGTTGAATTCACATAAAATATCAGATCCGGATAACAAGTTTTTATTGTCCATTGATCGTCTTGATTATTCAAAGGGAATCGCCAAACGACTCAACGCCTTTGAGTATTTTCTGAATAAATACCCTCAGTACAAAGAAAAGGTGCGCTTGATTATTTTAGCGGTCCCCTCACGCTCCAATGTACCGCAATACCAGTTATTGAAGCGGGAAATAGATGAGTTGGTGGGCCGGATCAACGGGGAGTTTTCTACAGTGAGCTGGACCCCGATTTGGTATTTTTACCGCTCAATGCCTTTTGAAAACCTTATTGATTTGTATACATCAAGTGATATCGCATGGTTAACGCCTTTGCGCGACGGAATGAATTTGGTCGCCAAGGAATATGTCGCGACAAGAATCGACCAAACTGGGGTATTGATTTTAAGTGAAATGGCCGGTTCGGCGAATGAAATGAATGAATCATTACTGATCAACCCCAACAATTTCGAGCAAATCGCAGATACCTTACATCAAGCGATTACCATGCCCCTTAATGAGCAAAAGGCTCGAAACGCATCACTTCAGAAGCGTTTAGAGCGCTATAATGTAGAAAAATGGGCGAATAGCTTCATGACCTCTTTATTGGGGCAAAAAGACCTTGAAGCTACTCATGTTTCCCGCAGAGTCACCGATACCAGATTACAGAAAATTTTAAAGGATTATGCATCGGCAAAAAAAAGATTACTGTTTTTAGATTATGATGGTACACTAGCCGGATTCCATGTCGACCCACAAAAAGCCGGGCCAGATGATGAACTTTATACCTTGCTTGATGCGCTACAAGCGCAAGAAGGAACAGAACTCTTCTTGATTAGCGGGCGTGATAAAGACACTTTTGCGAAATGGTTTCTGCCAAAAGGATATAACATGATTGTTGAACATGGGGTCTGGATTTCTAAGGGCGGTGAAGAATTTAAACTATTGGAAAATGTCAAAAACGACTGGATGGAAAAAATAAGACCTGTATTGGAGTCTTTTGTAGACCGCACGCCGGGAAGTTTTATCGAAGAAAAAAATTATTCCCTTGCTTGGCACTATCGTAAAACGGACCCGGATTTTGGAAATCTAAGGGCAACGGAACTTTCTACGGTACTCACCAGTTTGATTGGTACAGATGATCTGAGTGTGCTCAATGGAAATAAGGTTATGGAAGTGAAAAGTAGCAATGTCAATAAAGGTCGAGCTTCTATGCGCATGCTGGGTGAAAACGATTATGACTTCGTTTTTGCTATTGGTGACGATTGGACCGATGAATTCATGTTTCAAGAACTGCCGGAAAGCACTGTCACTGTAAAAGTGGGAAGACAAAAAACAGCAGCGAAATATTTTGTGGAAAACACACAGAAAGTTCGTGAACTTTTGAAGTCTTTCGTCGAGACAAAATAAGTTATATTGCGTTGTTTGCTAAATGGCAAAAATCAAAAAAGAAGTTTCAAAATCTTTTTGAAGGCTGTTGAGAACTGTACATTATTGACTTCCTGCGAGGTTTTTTAAGTGCCCAACCAGACCAGTTAAATATTACTTGAGATAGCCGCATCAACTTCGTAACCCACTGAAAAATGAAAATCTTAACCCTACTTACACTACCGTTTATTACACTTTCGCTATTCGGACAGCCAGACACAGAAGTATATTTGGTCGATATTGATAAGACAGGTACACAAATACAATTGTCGAACCCAAGAAATATCTCAAACAATGTGGGCTATGACAACCAACCGTACTTCTATGATGATAATTCAGTATTGTTTGCGGCAACGAGAGCCGACCAAACCGATATTTTAAAGTTTAATATCCTAGAGGGCAGCACCTCGTCTTGGCTTACCGATACCCCATCAGGCAGCGAATACTCTCCCATAAGAATTCCTGAAAGCAATGCCATCTCAGCAGTTAGATTAGATTTTGATGGCCTGCAACGTCTCTATGAATATGATCCCGAAGATGGATCATCAAAGGTGATATTGAAGGGGGCCAAAATAGGATATCATGTATGGTACACTTCGGATATGCTCGTGGCTACTATTTTGGCAGAGAACAGAATGGATTTAATTGTCAGCTATCCAGTAGGCACAGGAAAATATACAACTACTCAAAAAAATGTAGGGAGGTCTCTGCAAAACATTCCGAATACGGAGCTTATTAGCTTTATCAGCAAGGAAAATCCTGAGAACTGGGAATTAAAATCATTAAATCCCATTACCGGTGCGACGGAGAAAATTATCGATTTAGGAAATACGGAAGATATTTGCTGGCTTCCAGATGGTACACTTCTCGCAGGAAAAGATAATGCGCTTTATAAATACCAGACGAAAAAAGATGAGGGTTGGGTACTTCTCCAAAGTTTTACGGATAAAAACATCAATAGGATCACCCGTTTGGCCGTCAATGAAAGTACCACTCGTCTGGCTTTTGTTGCGGAAAATTCACCGGAAGACATTGTTCAAAAACAAGTAGAAGCCTTTAATGCGCGCAACCTCAACGAATTTGCAGCATGTTACTCAGAAGATGTCGTAGTCAGCAACTTTCCAAACGATGTTCTGTATGAAGGTAACGAAACACTGAAAAACAATTATGATCGATTTTATGCTAAAACCCCAAAAGTAGCGGTAAAAGTTGTAAAAAGAATTAGCATCGGCAATACCGTAATGGATGAAGAATTGGTAACAGTCGGAGACAAGACGCATCAGCAAATTGCGATTTACGAAGTCAAAAACGGACTCATTTCGAGGATGACCTTTATACATCAAAATGCCTTGTATCTCCTTGCCGAAGAAGTTGTACAACGACAACTGGACGCCTATAATGCTAGAGATATCGATGGATTCTTAGAGACATATACCGATGATGTACAATTATTGAATTTTCCAGCGCAGCAACAGTCGCAAGGGCTAGAAGAAATGCGCAAGGGGTATTCCGGGTATTTTGAGTCTACACCGGATTTGCATTGCGAAATAAAAAATAGAATCGTGATAGGCAACAAGGTAATCGATGAAGAATATATCACTGCAAATGGAAATAGTTATAGTGCTGTGGCGGTATATGAGGTAGAAAGCGGTAAGATTTCTAAGGTTACTTTTATTCAATGATGTAATATCTTGAAAATAAAGCCACACATTCTGCCCATAATAATACTTTCTCAATTTGCGAGTACCTCTCTTTGGTTCGCTGGCAATGCGATAGTAGACGAACTCATTGAAAAGACCGGTCTTGGCACGGAAATAATAGGTTATGTTTTATCATCGGTGCAACTAGGGTTCATTACGGGTACCTTGGTCTTTGCCTTACTGATGATTGCGGACCGTTTTTCTCCCTCGAAAATTTTTTTAATTTGTGCATTTTTAGGAGCGGCTTGTAATTTTTCTTTGCTTTCTCAAGACATCTCAAAATGGTTCTTGCTTTCCGTCCGTTTTGGAACAGGATTTTTCTTAGCAGGCATTTACCCGGTGGGAATGAAGATTGCAGCGGATTATTATGAAAAAGGCCTGGGACGGGCTTTGGGTTATTTGGTTGGTGCCTTGGTATTGGGAACAGCTTTCCCATATGTACTAGGCGGAACCGATTGGGGTAAACATCCTGATAGTATTATCAAAGCGACGTCTATTTTAGCAATCGTCGGTGGTTTGCTCATTTGGCTACTCGTACCCAATGGTCCTTTTAGGAAGCCAAGTACAGCATTGCAATTGAAAGCGGGGCCGCAGCTTTTCAAGATTCAAGGGTTCCGAAAAGCAGCATTTGGATATTTCGGACATATGTGGGAACTATATGCCTTTTGGGCGTTCACTCCCTTAGCCGTTCAAACTTTCAATGAAATACATGCAAAACAACTATCGGTTCCTCTTTGGACTGGAATTATTATAGCATTAGGCGGATTATCCTGTATGCTTGGCGGAATAGCCTCCCAGCGATATGGGAGTAGGAAAGTAGCAATCACCGCGCTATTCATCTCTGGTTCGTTTTGTATTGTATCACCGCTATTATTCCAGACAACTACCTATGTATTTCTTTTTGGATGGTGTCTTTGGGGAATGGCTGTAACTGCTGATTCGCCCCAGTTTTCTGGTTTAGTTGCTGGTGCTGTACCAAGAGAGCTAAGAGGAACGGGGTTGACGCTTGTGAACTGTATCGGTTTTGCCATCAGTATCGTGAGCATTCAATCACTTGCCTTCCTATCAAATCATTTAGAGATCTGGTTTCTCTTCATAATTTTGGCGATAGGGCCGATTTTGGGATTGTTGCAATTGATCAAAAAATCCCATTAATTTTTAATACATTGTATACCACTCGAAATATGGTCTATTATACTCTTAAAAATTTGAATAATTCGTGAACTAATGACATACAGTAGCAGCAGTATAACATGGGCGTTTCCCAGAATAATTTATTTACTATCAGAGCCACTATGCTATTTTCATGACGTATATTTCGGCAAATAAAAACCATATGAAAATGAAAAATACCTTTTTGACACTATTCGTTCTTTTCACCACGCTTTCCTTTTCTCAAATGGATCAGCGTATTTATGAAATTATCAATGCGGTTTCCGCAGAACGTATCGAAAAAGATGTGACCACATTGGCAAATTTTGGTACCAGACATACCCTCAGCGATACCGTTTCGACGACACGTGGTATCGGTGCTGCCCGTCGCTGGATAAAAAGCGAATTCGATAAAATCTCAACAGCTTGTAATTCTTGTTTGGATGTTACCTTTCAGCGTGATTTGGTCAAAAAAGGAACGAACGCCAGAATAGTTAAGGATGTTTATATAGTGAATGTGGTCGCTGTTCAAAAGGGAACAAAATACCCGAATCGCTATATTATCATGAGTGGTGATATTGACTCAAGAGTGAGCGATCCTACAAATTTTACCGATGATTCTCCAGGGGCCAATGATAATGCCAGTGGTATGGCAGGTACTATCGAAGCAGCCAGAGTACTTTCAAAGTATCAATTCGAAAGCAGTATTATCTATTTGGGGCTTTCAGGAGAAGAGCAAGGCCTTTTTGGAGGGCAAGGCTTGGTAAAGCAAATGAAAAGGGATGGATGGGACATCATAGGTATTTTCAATAACGACATGATCGGCAACATTACCGGTGTTGACGGGGTCATCAGTAATCGTGATTTTAGGATATTTTCGGAGCCTGTGCCCGCTACTGAAACTGAAGACCAACGCAAAGCTAGACGGTTTTACGGTGGGGAAGTCGATGGGGTTTCTCGCCAATTGGCCAGGTATGTTCACAAAACGACCAAAACCTATATGCCCGAAATGAACCCGATG
>JARFRH010000288.1 GCA_029287355.1 Maribacter sp.
TTTATTGGCCGAGTACCCTGCAGAGAATAGGGATGAATCCAAATTAATGGTCGTACATAGAGAAACTGGTAAAATTGAACACAAAATGTTCAAAGATCTTATTGATTATTTTGATGAAGACGACATCATGGTTATCAATAACACCAAGGTTTTTCCTGCTAGACTTTATGGAAACAAAGAGAAAACAGGTGCAAGAATCGAAGTATTCTTGCTTAGAGAATTGAATGAAGAGCAACGTCTTTGGGATGTTTTGGTAGATCCTGCTCGTAAAATACGAATTGGTAACAAGCTATATTTTGGTGATGATGAAACCTTAGTTGCAGAAGTAATCGATAATACCACATCTAGAGGACGAACTTTACGTTTTCTTTATGACGGATCATATCTTGATTTCAGAAGAAAATTAAGAGAATTAGGTCAGACACCCTTGCCTAAATATATTAAAAGGGATGTGGAGCCCGAAGATGAAGACAGATACCAGACCATTTATGCAAAACATGAAGGTGCTGTAGCAGCACCAACAGCAGGATTGCATTTCTCAAAACACCTACTGAAACGTTTGGAAATCAAGGGAATTAAATTTGCTGAACTTACCTTACATGTTGGTTTGGGGACTTTCAATCCAGTGGAAGTAGAGGATCTTTCAAAGCATAAAATGGATAGTGAAGAGCTCATTATAGACGAAAGAGCTACCGAAATCGTTAATTCCGCGAAAACAAGAAAACGTAGAGTATGTGCTGTGGGCACTACAGCAATGCGCGGATTAGAAAGTGCGGTGTCCTCACAACATACGTTGAATACTTTTGACGGTTGGACGAATAAGTTCGTCTTCCCTCCCTATGAATTCAGCATTGCAAATGCGATGGTTACCAATTTTCATCTACCAAAATCGACCTTGTTAATGATGGTTTCGGCTTTCATGGGGCACGATTTAATGAAGAAGGCATATAAAGAAGCAATTCTAGAACAATACAAGTTCTATTCATATGGTGATGCAATGTTAATTATCTAATGTATTTCGTTTCATTCCATCGAACTTGCCTACTGTTTAGTAGGAGGTGAATCTTTATAACAACACTATAAGTCCCTCTTTATATTTGAAATAGATTAAAGAGGGATTTTTTATTCGGTATTTGTGGAAACAAAAAAGAAAGACATTCGTGCTTTGACCAAAGACCAATTGCGTGATTTCTTTGTTGCCAATGGTGATAAAGCCTTCCGTGGTAATCAGATCTATGAGTGGCTTTGGCAAAAATCCGCCCATTCTTTTGATGTGATGACCAACCTTTCAAAAGAAACCCGAGAAATGTTGGAACATCATTTTGTCATCAATCACATCAAAGTTGATGTGATGCAAAAAAGTAACGATGGCACAATTAAGAATGCCGTTCGTTTACATGATGACCTCATAGTCGAATCTGTTTTAATTCCGACGAGTACGAGAACAACCGCATGTGTGTCAAGCCAAGTAGGCTGTAGTTTGGATTGCAGGTTTTGCGCTACATCTAGGCTTAAGAGAATGCGGAATCTGAATCCTGATGAGATATATGATCAAGTTGTGGTCATCGACAATGAGAGTCGCTTGTATTTTGATCGGCCGTTAAGCAATATTGTTTTTATGGGCATGGGCGAACCATTGATGAATTACAACAATGTATTAAAGGCCATAGACAAAATCACTACTCCCGAGGGCCTTGGTATGTCACCCAAACGGATTACGGTATCCACATCTGGAGTGCCTAAGATGATAAAAAAGATGGCGGACGATGAGGTGAAATTTAAATTGGCGGTGTCATTGCATTCAGCCATTGATGAAATTCGTACGTCCATCATGCCCTTTAATGCTACTTTCCCCCTTGCCGATTTACGGGAAGCTTTGCAGTATTGGTATGAGAAGACCAAGAGCAGAATTACTTATGAATATGTTGTTTGGCAAGGAATCAATGATGCCCAAAAAGATGTGAACGCTTTGGTCGATTTTTGTCGATTTGCTCCTTCAAAAGTCAACTTGATAGAATACAATCCTATTGATGATGGCGAGTTTCAACAAGCCTCGAAAAAAGCGATTGATATGTATATTGATACCTTGGAACGCAATAACATCATTGTGACCGTTCGACGTTCACGCGGTAAGGATATCGATGCCGCTTGTGGTCAGTTGGCCAACAAATCATAATCCCAAAGTTTTTCTTGAGAGTAGCGCCTAATACCAGGGGGTACTGAATACTGCTTACTGAACACGTTATACTCCCTTGTTTTACCTAAATTTACCTTAGTAAAATGATGAAACCTCCCAATTGAAAATCGTATCTCAAATAAAAGAACCGATTCGTTCGGAAATGGAACTTTTCGAAACAAAGTTTCGTGATTCCATGTCTTCTAAGGTCCCACTTCTGAACAGAATTACCTATTACATCGTAAATCGAAAGGGAAAACAGATGCGACCTATGTTTGTTTTTCTCTGTGCGAAACTACTGAACAATGGGGAGGTCAATGAACGCACTTATCGGGGGGCTTCGGTAATCGAACTTATACATACAGCGACTCTCGTACATGATGACGTGGTCGATGACAGTAATAAACGACGTGGTTTTTTCTCCATTAATGCCTTATGGAAAAACAAGATAGCCGTCTTAGTGGGAGATTATTTCCTTTCGAAGGGAATGCTGTTGTGCATTCATCATCAAGATTTCGATTTGCTAAAGATTATTTCGGTTTCAGTACGTGAAATCGTTGAAGGGGAACTATTACAATTAGATAAGGCACGTCGATTGGATATTACCGAAGATGTCTACTACGAAATTATCCGCCAAAAGACGGCGACTTTAATTGCTTCATGTTGTAGTCTTGGAGCATGTTCTGTAAAGCCCGATTCACCTGAAGTAGAGACTTTTCGAAAATTTGGGGAACTCTGTGGAATGGCTTTTCAAATCAAAGATGATCTTTTTGATTATGGCGAAGAAAAAATCGGAAAGCCTACTGGCATTGATATCAAAGAACAAAAAATGACCCTTCCGCTAATACATGTGTTGAATAACTGCTCTAATGATAAAAAAAAGTGGCTTATTAATTCCATTAAAAATCACAATACGGATAAAAAGCGGGTCAAGGAGGTCATCGCATTTGTGAAAGAACACGGCGGATTGGACTATGCCGTTTCGAAAATGCTTTCATTCAAAGAACAAGCATTACACTTATTGGAGGACTTTCCACCTTCAAGCTATAGAAATTCTCTCGAACTTATGGTCAATTATGTGGTAGAACGAAAAAAATAAAATATCACCCTGAGCGCAGTCGAAGGGCTACGTCGCTATGTGCCCTTTGGCCGCACTTATGGCGACAAAAAGCTCTTTTTAGAAAGGCGGTATTACGTGATAATGGATTTAAAAATGACCACTCCAGGCAACGTTTCAAAAACACCACGCGTCTTGGTAATAGAAGATAATTTTAAAAGGCTTGAAAATCATTTCATTTTACAGCAATGAGAAGCAACTGATCAAGAAATCGGTATCCGGTGATCGGGAGGCACAAAAACGACTCTATGAAAAGCATGCACCAAAGATGCTAAGTGTTTGTAGGCAGTACGTTAAAGATCTTCATTTTGCCGAAGATGTTATGATAAATGGTTTCGTAAAGGTCTTCAAACACTTGGACAGTTTTAGGTTTGAGGGCAGTTTTGAAGGATGGATACGCAGAATCATGGTACGCGAAAGTATATCGCATTTGAGAAGGCAACAATTCGTAGTGTTCGATGATACCATTTTTGAAAAAGCAACTTCAACAAGTATAACAACATCATCAGAATTGGATGTTGCTCATATTCAAAGTTTAATCGATGGTTTGCCAGAGGGATATCGAGCTGTTTTTGTACTGTTCGCCGTTGAAGGTCATTCACATACTGAAATCGCGGAGATGCTGAATATTTCGGAAGGCACATCCAGATCGCAACTGTTCAAGTCAAGAAAAATGCTAAAAGAAAAATTAAAGAAACAAAACATTATTGGTTATGGCACTGAATAAATTTGAAAAACATATACAGAAGCAGCTTGAAGAGCGAGAGATCCAGCCGTCATCCGATACCTGGTTGAAGTTGAACGATCGACTTGATGAAACTGTAATCGAACAACCGAAGAAGAGAAGCTATTTTTGGTATGCCGTAGCGGCATGTCTTGTGGGCTTGATTATCTTTTCGGCAGTTTTTTTCAAAGCTACGACGGCAATTACGGAATCGAATATTCAAGTCGTTGAAGATGCAAAGAAGGCTATCGATGCAGTCGAAAATTTACAAAAAAGCGAAGATCAAAGAAACGCTGTTGTAGTGGTATCCACGGAAATAGTTCCTGAAGAAAAAGCAGAAGACCAAGTGGCTAAAGTAAATATAGAGGTTGCTGAAAAAGAAGCGTATGACGAGCAATTAGTTGCTGCACCAAATGGAATTCAGGTTTCCTTGCATGGTTCCTCGAAAGAAATCATAAATACGAAAGTATTGCAAGTACTTGCCCAAGTTGACGACCTCGAACAAGACAAAGCGGTACTAACGGATGCCGAAGTAGATTCATTGCTGAGGAAGGCTCAAGAAGAAATACTAAGAGCTAAATTATTTCGAAGTGATCATTCAGTAGATGCTATGGCATTACTTTCCGAAGTTGAGAATGAACTTGATAAATCGTTTCGAGATCAAATCTTCGAATCTTTGAAAAGCGGATTCTTAAAAGCACGTACGGCCTTTGCAGATCGCAACAATTAATAATATTTCATCAATCAATAATTTTGGCTCCATTCACCCCTTCTAAGGGAGGGGTAGGATGTGAGTTGAAGAAATCAAAATCATTATGAGAACAATCACACTTTATTTTTTGCTAGTACTAATTTCATTTCTTTCTCAGAATTTGAATGCTCAAGAAGAACACTATCAAAAGAAAATTACGGTGCTTCAAAGTTTGAAGGAAAATGTCGTGAAACAAGAAAAGGAAGCTTTGAAACTGGCCATTGAAAAAATAAATAAACGTCAAAATAATGAGACTATTTCAGAGGAAGAAGCCAAAAGTTTAAAAGAGGATGCCGCCAAAAAACATGCCCTGAATATAGAAAATAGCATCGCTATTATCGACAATAAGATTTTGCTATTGGAACGGAACGAAGGAGCAACCTTTATTTTATCTGAAGCTGAAGTTTATGAAGAGGGTATGTTCAAAATCGATGTTAACGGAGAACGCGTGTTGACCGTTAATACAAAGGATTGGGAAAGGGATATCAAATATGACCGTCGTACCTACGTGGATCCAGTAATAACTTTTGGGTTGAACAATGCTATAATCGATGGGGAATCATTGGAGGATTCACCATATAAACTTGGAGGAAGTCGTTTCCTTGAATTGGGTTGGGCATGGCGTACCAGGGTTTTCAAGAATTCGAATGCAATGCGTTTGCACTATGGAGTTTCATTTCAGTTTAACGGATTTAAACCAAAAGATAATCAGTATTTCGTTGTAGAAAACGGGCAGACGGCCTTACAAGAACTTGAATTTGATTTGAGAAAATCTAAATTGAGAATGGACAATCTGGTATTTCCCGTGCACTTCGAATTTGGTCCTTCAAAATTCAAGGAGACCGATGAGAAAATTCGGTATTCCATTAACAACCAATTCCGATTTGGAATCGGGGGCTATGGGGGTTTTAACATTGGAACAAGACAAAAATTGAAATACCGACGTGATGGGGAGCTTGTCGAGGACAAATTTAAAAGGGGCTACAATACTTCCGACTTCATCTATGGTTTAAGCGCTTATATTGGTTTCGATGGCGTACAACTATATGCCAAGTATGATTTGAACCCCATTTTTAAAGATGCAACGATCGAGCAGCGAAACGTTTCTTTGGGAGTTCGATTTGATTTGAATTAATCAGAAAGACGGGTGTTGATAATGCCCGTTTTCATTTCATCTGTAAATTCACTTTCAAAATAGACCCGCTTACAATGCGAACATTCGGCAATGGTCTGTGAGGAAATTCGAAAAATCTTAATCCAAAAAAGATGAAACCAATTACTTGTTTTTGATACTGTAAGGGTACTTGTTTGTTGGCAATACGGACAACCAACACGATCAATTTGCCTGACTTCCGTTTTACCAGGTCGTATGCCAAAGAAGAAGATCATAGTCTATTAATTGATGTTTCAAAGTTAATCAATTTGTAAAGCGCTTTAATTGGCTTTCTTGAAAGTCCACTGTGGTGTGTGGAATTCGTTTATGATAGTAGTGCTATACCAAGGATCGATTTCCGCCTTAATCGGATTTTTAAGTAGTTGTATTTCCCGAGCCGGCATATAGCTTTGCGACAAAAGAAATACTATTTCTCTGCTGGCTTCATGGATTTCCATATCGACTATGATGACCGCATTCCGGAGAAAACCTCCTTTGATAAAGACATCACCAATTTGCAGTTCACTGAGAGCAATTGATTTCCTTTTCTATGAATGCCTTACCCGTAAAGATAAATATCGTTTCTAAATACTTGATTATTGTAATTCCCCAGATCATAATGTTTTTTAAAGGGTATTAATTGGGTTTTGCCGATGGGTCTCAGTGGTTTAAATTCTATGGTACAAAGTTGCGTTGATTGTTGTTCAGGTTTTACCCATCGCCAGTGAAATTCAACTCCCTGAAAATGCGGGTCTGCGTTTTTACAAGGATTCATTTTAGCTTATATTTACCGATACTGGTCACTAAAAACAATTAAAAATTGATTTCAAAAGCTACCATAGATCAAGTATATGAGACCGCCCGACTAGAGGAGGTCATTGGTGATTTTGTACAACTGAAAAAGTCCGGTTCTAATTTTAAAGGTCTAAGTCCGTTTAGTGATGAGCGCACGCCAAGTTTCATGGTGTCGCCAGTGAAACAGATTTGGAAAGACTTCAGTAGTGGAAAGGGAGGCAACGTGGTTGCCTTTTTAATGGAACATGAGCACTTTACATATCCTGAGGCCATTAAGTATTTGGCGAAAAAATATAATATTGAGGTAGAGGAAACTGAACGTACCGATGAGGAAAAGCAAGAGGCCAATGAGCGCGAAAGTATGTATTTGGTTTCTGAGTATGCGCAAAAATATTTCACCGAAATGCTTTGGGAAAGTGAATTGGGCAAGGCTATTGGGCTTACCTATTTCAAGGAACGGGGCTTTACCGATGAGATTATCAAAAAGTTTAGTCTAGGTTATTGTCTGGATCAATGGGATAGTTTTACAACCGCTGCGCTAGAAAGTGGTTATCAACTCAACTACCTTGAAAAAACCGGATTGACCATCGTCAAGGAGGATACCGCCAATCCGCCAAATAGTAAGAAATTCGATAGATTCAAAGGACGGGTTATGTTTCCAATTCATTCTATGAGTGGAAGGGTTTTGGGTTTTGGAGGACGTATTTTGACCAATGATAAAAAAGCCGCTAAGTATCTGAATTCCCCAGAAAGTGAGATCTATCATAAAAGTAAGGTGCTATATGGTATCTATTTTGCCAAGCAGTCTATCGCCAAAGAAGACAATTGCTATTTAGTAGAAGGTTACACCGATGTCATTCAGTTTTATCAAAGGGGAATACATAATGTGGTTTCTTCTAGTGGAACAGCCTTGACCTCCGAACAGATTCGGTTGGTCAATCGTTTGACCAAGAATATCACCGTTTTATTTGATGGTGATGCTGCCGGACTTCGTGCTTCATTACGAGGAATCGATTTGATTTTGGAGCAAGGCATGAACGTAAAAGTCTGTACCTTTCCTGAAGGTGAAGATCCCGATAGCTTTTCAAAGAATAACGAATTAGACGATATTCTCGTTTATCTCAAATCAAATTCAAAAGACTTTATTCAATTCAAGGCAAGTCTCTTGGCCGAGGAGGCCGCGGACGATCCAATTAAAAGAGCGGATACCGTTAGAGATATTGTCAACAGCATTGCCAAGATTCCTGATGCCATTAAGCGCGAAATCTATGTGCAAGAATGTGCTCAGATTATGAATGTATCTGAAGGGGTACTTTTTAGTACGCTGGCACAAATAGGTAAAAAGAATCAGTCTGATGCAGCGAAACAGGTAAAACACGAACAGAAGGCGTTCGATGTTGTTAAGAACGGGGTCAAAGTTGAGAAAGTTGACGTGCAGTACGAATTAGAGCGAAAGATTATCGAAATGCTCTTGTTATATGGTAAGGAGCAACAAAAGTTCGAAGATTTGGTCTTAAAGGAAAATGAAGAAGGCGAATTGATACTTGAACCCGAGTCCTTGGAAATTAAAGTGTACGAAAAAATATATCTCGACCTTCAAGAAGATGAAATTGAATTGACTAATGAACAATTTAAGATTATCTATTTGAAACTGATCGAAGCACTGAATGAACAAGAAGATTTTTCAGTGAGCACCTTTTTATCAGAGTTGGATCAAGAGATGGTTTCTGAAGTATCCTCTATATTGATGGAGGAGGAAAAATACGCCTTGCACAATTGGGAACGCAAAGATATTTATCCTAAAGAAAAAACAACCGTCATAGCCCAGTTAGTAAGCGAGACGATACTAACCTTACGTTGTTTTTTAATCAAAAAAAGAATGTATGCCCTTCAGGAAAATACAAAACATAATGTAGATGATAATAGGGAAACGCTTGAGGAGATCATGAACTATCTACAGTTGAATAATTTATTGAATAAAAAGCTGAATAGGGTACTTTCTTGAATAAGGAAACCGTCAAAATAGAAACAAGAAAAAGCCCCATAAGTTCAAACTTATGGGGCTTTTTTATCAAAGAACTTTTTTGGTCGGCAGAGCCTACTACTCTAGTAAAGCTCTAATGCTTTTGCTTGCTGCAATAAATCGACCATATTATCGACATTTAATTTCTTCATTAAACGTGCTTTGTAGGTGCTGACCGTCTTTTCATTAAGATTGAGGCCTTGTGCAACATCTTTATTTCGTTTGCCACTGGCAAGTAACTTCAATACTTCAACTTCTCGAGAAGAAAGTTTTCTAAAGAATCTTCGTGGTTTCTGAGTTCCTTCATCAAATGCCAATCTTTGAGCGAGTTCATTGGTAATAAACATATTACCCTCACTTACTTTTCTGATCGCAGAAATGATATAGTCGATTTCTGAAGCTTTTGAGAGATAACCGAAGGCACCGGCTCTTATAGTACTTAAAGCGTATACGTCTTCTGACTGACCACTGTACATCAAAACTTTAACATCAGGGTACTCCTTTTTAATCTTACGTAGGGCGGCAATTCCATTAACTTCCGGAATATCCATTTCCAACATAACTACATCGGGTGTGACCTTTTCCAATTTCTCAAAAAGCTCATCCGTTGTTGAGGCGGAATCTACTACTTTGAAACCCGTAGTTGAATCCAAAACGTGCTTAACACCCATACGTATGATGGGGTGATTGTCCGCAATTAAAACTTTAATCATGTTTGATTTTTTTCTGAATTAAGAGACGATTGGTTTGGTTTGTCTATAAATACTGACATGCAATGTAAGGTTAAAATATGTGATTCTTAAACGAAAGTCATGTTTTTTTCACAAAAATTGTAATTTTTATGATTTTATTCGACTATACTACATTATTTCAGGTCAAGTGGCTATAACAGGGCCTTTGGGACCTCGCAAATGGGAATTGGAAGCATTTTATGTTGGTTAGCAGAATTGAACTTGCTAAAGATGCTAAAAACTTCTTTTTCTCGACCACTAAAGCTATCAAGGGTTTTTCCCATGTCTTTCATTTGCATAGCCCACTCCAATTCTGGGTACGATGCGCCTATTTGGTCTTCGTCGGTACGATCGTCACCCCAAAGTCCATCGGTAGGTGCTGCCTTTATTATTTCATCGTTAACCCCCAAGAATTTCGCAATCTCATATACCTGGGTCTTCAATAAATCTGCGATGGGACTCAAATCAACACCACCGTCACCATATTTGGTGTAAAATCCTATACCGAAATCCTCTACTTTGTTTCCCGTTCCAGCAACTAAGTAGCCTTTTAAAGCCGCGAAATAGTATAAAACGGTCATTCGTAAACGTGCTCTGGTATTTGCCAATGACATAAAGCGTTCCTCTTCATTGTCCACGGGTGGCAGACTTGTCACCAAACTATCGAACATAGGCGTTAGCTGTACTTCTTGCCTTGAAACATTTTCAAAATTACTTTTAAGCCAATCGATGTGGCGTGATGCTCTGTTCACCTGATTGGCCGCTTGATGAATGGGCATCTCAAGACACAAAAGTTCAAGTCCGGTTTTTGCGCAAAGGGTAGATGTAACTGCTGAATCTATTCCTCCTGAAATACCAATTGTAAAGCCATTTATATTGGCATTGGTCGCGTAATCTTTGAGCCAATTTACGATGTGGTCAACTACTTTTTCCGTTTGCATGTGATGGGGTATTACTTAAAACGATTAACTTTGCCGCTAAATTTAAAGCCAAAGTCTTTAAAAATAAAATTTACTGAAGACTACTTTGTATGAGACGATCGTTTTTTATTATATCCTTGGTTTTAAGTGTCATTTATTCATGCAATGAGAATGACAAAATAGAAGAGGAGATTTCAAAGATAAACGTGGATTTCAAAGTTTCAAGGTTTGATTTGCAGTTCGCCGAAGCAAAACCTGGAGATTTGGCTGAGCTTAAACGGCGTTACCCTTATCTTTTCCCACAACAATTTCCAGATAGCATTTGGGTAGCGAAGTTGAATGATACCATTCAAAAAGAACTATCTGATGAAGTACTAAAGAGCTTCCCTGATTTCTCTGAACAAGAGGCTGGTTTAATTGCGTTATTTCAACATATCAAATACTATTTCCCTCAAGTGCCCGTGCCCAATGTGGTGACATTGACTTCTGATGTACAATATGACACGCGAGTGGTCTTGACCGACACCTTATTGCTTCTAGGGTTGGACAATTACCTAGGAGCCCAACATCATTTTTATGAACAAATACCCAAATACGTCGCTGCGGATTTGGACAAAAAATACTTGGTAAGTGATGTGGCCAGTGCCTATACCAACAAGGTAGTGCCACGATCAAAAGATCGAAGCTTTTTAGCCCAGATGATTTATTATGGAAAACAATTGTATTTAAAGGACAAGCTAATGCCCAGTGTACCTGATGCAGTTATAATGGGATATTCTCAAGATGAGTTTGATTGGGCAATTGCCAATGAAGAACCGATGTGGCGTAACTTCATCGAACAAGAGCATTTATATAGTACGGATAGGGAATTGGCAGCACGTTTTCTGGATCCCGCGCCTTTTTCGAAGTTCGGTTTAGAGTTGATAGATAATGAGTCTCCTGGTCGCGTCGGCCGTTATATCGGTTGGCAGATTGTTCGTGCCTTTATGGATAGGAATCAAGTTACTGTGCAAGAACTCTTAGGTATTCCTGAAGAGGAAATTTTTAAAAAATCAAACTTCAAACCTCAAAAATAATATCCTTTGGATATTGAAAATCCCAAAACAAATTCCAAACCCATAAACGGCATTTTGGTTTGAGCTAAATACGTATTACTATGGCAGAGATACATACCTCAGAAATAACACTTACAGTTGGTCTTGATGAAAACCGAGTACCTGAAACTTTGAACTGGTCTGCCCAAGATGGCGGAGTCGATAATGAAGAAGCCAAGGCGATGTTGCTTTCCGTTTGGGACAGTAAGAACAAAGAATCTTTAAAAATCGATTTGTGGACCAAGGACATGCCCGTTGATGAAATGAAAATTTTCTTTCATCAGACCTTGGTGTCTTTAACGGATACTTTTATGAAGGCCACTCAAGATGAAAAGATGACTGCCCAAATGAAGGAATTCTGTGCGTATTTTGCGGAGAAGTTGGAGTTGAAGTAAGGGTTTAATATATGAAAAGTAGTGTTTTAATTAGCGCAAACTAAGCGCTAAAGCCCGAAGCCCGTATTGTTTATAGCATCTATGTAAAAGCAGCGTGTCCATTATCTTTAAAGTTCACTAAACATAAAGACATGAAAACAGAACAGGCTGCCAGACCTAAGTTATTCATTGGGATCGATATTCACAAACGTAGTTGGAAGATACATTGTTCGACCGATATTTCCGGTGGCAAGACCTTTTCGATGTCCCCTTCACCAAAAGGGCTGAAGGACTGCGTGGATAAGTACTTTCCCGAACATGAGGTCGCTACGGCCTATGAGGCGGGTTGTTGTGGTTATCATGCACACCGTTGTTTCGAGTCCTATGGCTGGCGAAGTCTTGTTGTCAACCCTGCAGATATGCACCGTAAGGGCAAGGAGAAGCATACCAAGACGGCCAGGATAGATGCACAGTTGATAGCAAGGGAACTCAAAGACGGTCGTTTGGACGGTATCCATGTTCCCGATATGGAGCGTGAGCAGTTGCGCAGCCTATTCCGTAGAAGGAACGATCTGGTCAAGGATTACCGTCGTATCAAGAGTCTTATAAAATCACAGCTGTTGTATTACGGTGTGACGGTTCCCGAGGAGTTCGACAACAGTCATTGGAGCCACGGTTTCCGTCATTGGCTCGATGCTCTGGAATTCGAGTACTCTCCCGCTCGTGCAACTCTTGACAGTCGTATGCGCCAGTTCCGTTTCGTGGATCAAGATCTACGCGATATTTCTACGCAACTGCGAAGGTTCTGCAAGACGTATTACAAGAAAGATTATAAGTTGCTCAGAAGTATCCCGGGTATCGGGGGTATCGTTGCCTGTGGTATACTTTGTGGACTGGGTGATTTGAGAAGGTTCAGGAGCTTGAAGCATTTTTCGGGCTCTGTCGGTCTTGCTCCCGGGATCCATCAAAGTGGCGATACTCTAAGGACTACGGGTATGACCAGACGGGCACACCGCTTGATACGTAGTTATTTCATAGAGGCCTCTTGGCAAGCGATACGTACCGACCCGGTAATGCAGGCGTATTATAGAACGCACCTTGGCAAGAATGTGAAAAGTGTTATCGTGAAAGTGGCCAGAAAACTTTTAAGTAGAACGCTTGCGGTCATAAAGACCGAAGTGCCCTATACTATAGGAGTAGTCGAATAAAAGAACGTATAACCATAACAAAGCTCACAAAGAAGTATTAAAGACCTGTACCACAAAACATGACCCGTGACCGTCTTAGGGCAGGATCACATTTTATAGCAAGTGACCAGGTCTATTATTGCTTATAATCATACGGATGCCGGGGAACCCGATAACGGAGTATCACAAATAGGAGTGGGAGCAAGTTATATCAAAAGAAAAAAAGGAAATATTAATTAACTTTAAGAACTGGACGGAGGCTTTTCATAGGAGGTATTGTTGGCAAGCGGTTTTTAATTCATAACCACCAATCTGTTTGAGTAATAAAATAGCGATTTTTTTAAAGAATAACTTTTCCTAAAATGAATTGACTTTATTGTTTTAAAGAAATGGCTAAATTCTTATTAACTTTAATGTAAGTTAATTGAAGCGGTAAGATGAAAATTATCTATACCATAATAGGAATTGCATTCCTCCTGTTCATAGTAGTGACAGTATACATGATTTTAATTCAGCCACTTCTGGACGCCCGTAAAAAAGAAAAGAAAGAAAAATAAAGTGCTTCCCCAATCGGGTTTAGCAATTTTCAACAGAAGCTTTCCTTCCCTTTAAATGTGTGACGACGGTCAGTATATGAGACCTAGCGACCCAATGGGAGCTGTGATTTTAAACATTTTTGGTAGTAGTTATTTTTCTATTTTCAATTTTGTTTATGCCTTCAATTAGGGCGGCTGCTATTACGATTTGAAATTATTCTGAAAGGTTAAGTTGCCATGAAATGCCATAGGTGTCTTCACACCATCCGAATTTTTTACCAAAGCCGTAATCCCCCGAATCGTAGTTGTCAAGAGGAACCATAATCTGGCCTCCATTTGAAGAAAGTTCTTCGAATAAAGTTTGTATCTCATTTTCTGAGTTACAATCAACGAACAGTGATACCCCTGGTGTAAATGACCAAGCGTGTTTAAAATTACTCTCGGACACCCTGTACTCTGTGCCATTTAATGTAAATACTCCATATTTGATAAGCTCTGGTGTTCCTCCGTCCTCTCCTTCTGAGTACTTTGTTATGCTTTTGATTTCCGAATTCGGAAAGATAGAAGTGTAGAAATTTATCGCTTCTTCAGCCCTTCCGCATTGATCACCTACAAATGTTAGAAATGTTGTTGTTTGCATGCTCTTGTTTTTAATTTAAACCAGATTTTTCAATTAAATAATTAACATACTATTCGAAATTTGCTGCTAATAGTTAATTGCTGAATTGGAAATTGATCAACTCTTTTTCGTGTCGAATTACTGCCAACTGTAGTATCTGAAGTGTAGTCTGCCGATAGGCAGCTATGATTTCACATACATTGTTGGTTTTTCGTTTTACTTTTTTTCATCATTCTTTGGATATGCTCTCCACGTGTAGCTTTTATATGCGATTTTCCAAGAATTTTCATACTTAAGCAATAAAAAATAATCCGTAAAAATCTTCCAATTGGGTATCACGATTTCCGCCTTGGCGATTGCAGCATCTTTTTCGTAATCAATTGAGATTATTCGTCCAATTCTATTTGATTTTTAACCCTCTTTCACATTTGAGATATACTTTTCTCCTGAGCCAATTCTCAGACTATCTTCCGTTGTTACGGTATAAAGATTAAAGTCAGGATGAAAGACTTTTCTTAATCTGTCGGGTTGCCCATTGGCTGTACCTTCAATATAGTGCATTAAAGTCTCCGTTATTTGCCCAATCTCTGACTTGATACTGTCAGTTTGAGCATTTGTAGTTGATCCTAAAACCAAAATTAGTCCGAAAGTTATAATTTTCAGTAGTTTCATTTTAATATCATTTCTGTTTTTTCTTGTGCAAGCTAACGCTCTCGTATATGAAAAGTCGCAAGTTTTATGTACTATCTTTTCAAAATATCACTGACCTTTATTCTTTGTATACATTTTCGTTTTAGCACTTAATCCGCGAATGTTTATATAAGTTGATGGCTATTGGCCTTCTCTTTTCCTAAAAGCCCCTACAAAGGTATTACTTCAACACATTACCTGTAAGGTGGACCTGAAACCCAACCAACAATTGATTGACGTATACCTTTAGTTATAGGGGTAACCCGATGAATAATAAATGACGGGAAAATGATTATTGTGCCTTTCTCACGCGGAGCATTCACTATTTTCTGATTAATCATAAACTGTAAATCCCCTCCCTCATAATCATCTGGATTTGATAACTGAATAGTCATGCTTAACTTTCTAGATGAAGTTTCTCCCACACCGAAATCCAAATGCCACTCAAAAAAATCGCCTTTTGAATATCTTGTAAGTTGTAACCCCTCGTGAAATCCTAACAAATCAAACCAATACCTTTCATTATTACATTTAATAGCAAGACCTGCCAACTTATTATAAATCCATTCATTCTCTTGATTATTTTCAACAAACATCACTGAGCTCTTTCGTAACGAATCAACATGCTCACTGTTTCCACTAACAGGTGCTTTTATCGTCTTATCAGCATCCCAAAAGTTGAGAATTTTATCTATTTCATGAGGGAGAAATAATCCTTGATAATAAATGTATTCTACAAAGTTATGTTTGAGGGGAAGTCCAAATGAATAGTTTTTTGACATAATAAAAAGTACTGTTTTCTATAAAAAATAAATTATCCTTAAAAGTTGAACTCTGATAGATATGATTTTCTTCATTCTATTCTATTTAGAAAAATAAGATAGGCTAATTCAGTCATAGTATAGCATTGTTGACCAGTTAGCGTATATCATCGCGACACTAATTTAAAGAATTTTAATTTTCTTCTCCAGAATTTCACAGCTAGTAATTTATAAGTTTGCCCTTGCTCTTTACATTTCTAATCCAGGTTTAAATCAGCTTTAGACTAAAGAACTTTTTCTTCTGTTTGTAGCTATCATCTCTAATACTGCAAAGAAAAACATCAATGTTGCAATAATGACTTTCACGGGTGTAATTACACATTCTCTGTCTCCAATAAAATACCTAGTCCATGCGGCAATGTCTGAGAAGTGAACTAGTGCCAAAGCTCCAATGAAGGCACCGATAATAGCCGGAGTACCAAACTTAAGCACTACTTGCCATGTAGCTTGTTTGCCAACAAGGGTCATTTTAAAAAGGTTGTTTAGCAAGTGAACCACTCCTGTAAGTGCTATCGCAACCTCTACCGGGAAAAACATTGCAAATGCGGACATTAGTATGGTGCCAAGCCCAAACCCCGAAAAGAACGTAAGAAGTGAAGCAAGTAAAGCGACAAGACCGATAACAAATATTTCCATGAGCTAATTTTCTAATGGTTCGGCCATTGTATCGTGGTGTGAAAAGATGAGATGATTTAAAATCATAATCAGAATTGTTCTTGTAATTCGTATGTTTTCAGTTCTTCACATGATTCCGTTATTAATTCTGATTACGTACCAATGTATTTCTTATTAATAATTAAATCCCTTGATTTATGGCCTCGATATATTTTTCCTTGAAGTTTTAATTGATAATGCTTTTCAAAAAAAAGCGTTTCCATATAGCTATCTTTTAGAAAAGTTGCTTCGTCCAACGACGTTAGTTTTCGAGGGTCATTTTTTAAATCTTCTTTTATGATGTTACAAGGATTGTTTTTACTCATTATTGATGAATGATATGTTCCTGACAATAGGGTTGATAGTTTTGTTGGATAAAATCATTGGTGATTTGTTCTCTTTCGTATACTCTTTCTATACTTACATACTAAGCTCGAAATTATGGAGAAATTTTCAGAGTAAGGGAGAACAATCGATTACTCATAGTCATTGTTAGAAAACTTTATTTCTTTTTTAAAGGAATTGTAATTCCAAGTGCGAATGCTCCAATATACTGTTCAACGCCTGGTTGAAAGTAATAGGCATATCCCAAATCAATATTATTATTTCGTCCCAATTCCAAGCCAAAAGATAAAGGTATGTGGTAAATTATGTCACTTTTATCTATATTGTCGAAAGCTGTAAATGTTTCGAATGTACCAATTGAAGTACCGATGCCAATTTCGATATATGGTGCAACCCAAGGTATTGGGGCCCTAATTCTTGCTTTTCCACCTAATAGAAAGGCTTTTGATTCGGCCTTTTCATTCGTGGGATTATCATTCAAATCTCTTCCATTTGAGCTTGTCAAAATTAAACCCGCATAAGGTCTTAATTCAAACCAAGAAGCGACTTTTAGTACGAGCTCTGCTTGCATAAAAAATCCATCGTCAAACATTTCATCAATGCTGTTAAATGGCACACTCAGTCCATATCCAATTTGAGCACTTATTGTCTTTTCCTTTATAAACTGTGCTTCAACTAGGTTAGAAGTTAGGATTGTTATTATTAATATTAGGGTGTTTTTCATAATATGTTACAGCGGTTGGATAAGCGTATTAGTACACATATCCTTTTTTTAGAAATAGCATTCAAAAAATAATTAAACATAACTATCTCAATAGAATAGCGCGATTCAAACTACATCAAACATTTACACTGGAAAAATAGTTAGTCGTGAAAAGAAACGGTCATGGGCCACCCTTCAAATTGTTCGGCATTGTCCTTTGTCACATCAACATAACGGGGCCAGCATTCGAAAGTGGCTTCTTGGGTTGCCTTATTCAATCGAATCAAGCCGTAACCCCCTCCTTTTGAGTGGCTTTCAGGATTAACATAGGCCATCATACTTATTTTGTTGTTGAAGCCATCTAGGTAATCACCCGTCCAGGGTAAAGTGGTATTTGGATTGGGATTAGGCCCCGCCATCTCATTCTCGGGCCACCACCAGCGGCTGTAATAGTCGTTTACAATTGCGGGTACGACAAATGACCATGGGCCATCACCGAAATCGTGGATACCTTGTTTGATAACCGTAGCCAAATGCTGATCCCCTGCAATATGGATTGCCCCACTCTTTTGAATCAGTTCCAATGCTTTTTTCCGGCCTGTTTGTGGCCAACCGTTAGAATCCAAATCAGCATGAAGTCTGTTCGTTTTCTGGCCATGAATATGTGCTCCACCGCAAAAACCAGTTTGAGAGAGTACTACTTTAAGTGCATCTGTATTTTTAGCTCCCCAATCCTCTAAAAAGGCGAGTTGGCGATCGCCCAATAATTTCAATCCCGGTAAATCGATGGAAGCTGGATCGTATTCCGGGTTTCTAATGTGATCGGGTCGAGGCCCTTGTTGGGGAATTTTACCTTCTGGTCCTGATTTGAATTTGCGGTCTTCGAGAATCGCAAAATCGACACCCCCTAATACCAAGTTCGTGTAATATACGCCGATACCTTGTTGAATAGGAGTAGGGTCATATGGGTCGGGTAGGTGTGCTGTTTGACAGCGTTCTACCATTTTTACATATTCAGGATGATAGGTATACCCGCCATCAGGGCTTCCTTGTGACGTTGAAACCTTACCATTTTCACCCCAAAGATTGCCCTGCCCGATATCATGATCATCTGGAATAGTAATCGCAGGACGATGGCGAAAGGTCTCTCGAAATTGGAGTCCGAATTTCAACCACGCGGCCGTATGTTCGGTATGGTCGTATGATTGGTCACCCGCAAAGAATATCAAATCAGGATTTTGGTGGTTGATGTTCCGCACATAGTTTTCACGCATTCCACGATCTTTGTTCGAATTACAGGATAGGGCAGCAAAGGAGATTTGTTCATTTTCATCCGGATTTTTTCGAATCAGTCCTTCGTAAGAAGCATTTTGCCCATGACGGATTCGATATTTGGTGTTTTTAGAATCGTCCCAATTGGTTATTCTAAATAAAGCCGACCAACCCAAATCGTTGACATTTTGCTTTTGGATTTCTTTCCATGCGCCTTTTTCTTCAAGCTCTTGTCGAACTTCCCTTGTCTCTTCGGGATAGAGTGGGTATAATTGAGCACTTAGTTTTAAGGTATTGTTCGAAACCGTATATATTCCGAAAGCGACTACACTATCACGAGCTACTTTTAAATCAATTATCGGGTTGTCATCGCGGTTCCACCAATCGTTAATCGCAAGCGTATCAACATTGGAAAATGGTGCGGTAAAGGGTAGAATTAGCTCTGCGGTCTTCTCCGGGTTTTGATTACACCCGATGAAAACAAGAAACAGTAGGGATGCGATTGACAGTCTTATCATTTTAATCGATTTTAAAAAGTTCAATGGTATAATCGAGCAATACCGTATTTCCATGTTTTCCATGACCCGGTACTATGGTCTTAAGATTAGGATACGCATCTTTGATGTTTTGTACAGTCTTGCTCCATTCCATGATATTGGCATCTTCAAGATTACCTTTTGATGCATTTAGGGACTTTATCATACATCCGCCAAAAATTAATTCTTCATTTGAAATGTAACTTATGATGTTGTCCTTGGTATGTGCATCTCCGAAGAATTTATTAATGACTTTTCCTCCTCCAATTTCTAATTCATTCTGAATATCAAACCCAATTTGTGGTGAAACAACCCCATCGATTTTGGCCAGTTCAATAGTTTTGTTACTTGAATAAGATGGAATTTTAGCATCGTGAAAAGCTTCTAAACCACCTAAGCAATCAATATGAAAATGATTAACTATAACAGCTTTTACCGTAGCCTTTTTTTGGAAGTGCAGCCAATACAACAACTCTTGTGATACCACAGCATTAGCTGGGGTGTCAAAAACTACAGCTTCATTATTGTTTATATAAATAAGACCATTGCATGCTACTTTGCCGAAATCATTCGTGTTTAAATAAGAAACATGAACATAGCTATTTTTCGAGATGGGCCTTATATGTAAAGATTCTGAATTGTAAGCTTCATCTGTTTGCTGTGACTTACATTGTAATTGAACTAATCCTAAAAAAAGTAATAGCAGGAATGATTTTTTTATCGACATCGAATGATTTTAGCACTATAAATATATAGCTTTACCTAGCAATTATGAACAACGGCGAATCACACAAACTGATTTTTATATATAATGCCGATTCAGGCCTAGGAAATTTATTGCTAGACGGGGCACATAAGATTTTGAGTCCTAGTACCTATAAATGTAGTCTTTGTAGCCTTACTTTTGGAGCCTTTTCTGAGAAGTCGGAATGGAAAAAATTCAGGAAAGGAAGCCATGTTAAAATGAAGTTTCTGCATAAAGATGAATTCAGAAAACAATATGCCTCAAAATTTGGACATAAATTTATTTTTCCTATTGTACTGGCTCAAACAAATGAAGAATTTGAGGTGTTTATATCAACTGAGGAGCTAAACAATTTTGAAAAAGAAGAGGATTTGATCAGGTTGATTCGGACAAGGGTCTAGTGTTACTTTTTTTGATCATTAAAAAACTGCTCCGTTATCCCTTCGATAAAATTCAATAATTCATCACGGCCTGTATTTTTAGTGGAAGAGGTGATGAAATGTTGCGGAGCTTCTTGCCAAACACCTTCTAATAAGGTGTGAAGATATGCGCTAACATTCCGTTCGATAGCCTTAGGTTTTAGTTTGTCGGCCTTGGTGAAAATAATACAAAAAGGAATGCCGTTTTCGCCCATCCATTCCATAAATTCCATATCGATTTTTTGAGGCTCATGACGTACATCCACCAAGACAAATGAACAGACTAATTGTTGTCTTTGTTCAAAATAATTGGTGATGTATTTTTGAAAGGTTTTTTTGGCTTTTTTCGAAACTCGCGCATAACCATACCCCGGTAAATCAACCAGAAACCAATTGCCATTGACCTTAAAATGATTGATAAGTTGTGTTTTTCCAGGGCGACCTGATGTTTTGGCCAAATTCTTCCGCTCCATCAACATATTGATTAGGGAGGATTTACCTACGTTCGATCTGCCGATAAAAGCATATTCGGGTAAGAGTTCATTCGGACATTTGCTAACGTCTGAATTACTGATTACAAAGTCAGCGGACTTTATCTTCATCTGAAGAGAGTTAGAAGTTACGCTTATCTAGCCAAGCATCAAGAATGATATTGAATTCTTCAGGATGTTCCATCATGGGTGCATGGCCGCATTTTTTAATCCAGAATAAATCGGAATCGGGTAAAAGTTCATGAAAAAGCTGGGCTACATCAGGTGGGGTAACACTATCATTTTTACCCCAAATGATACAAGTAGGGGTATGCATTTTGGGCAAATCTTGCGCCATATTGTGACGTATGGCACTTTTGGCGATTGCAAGGGTCTTTACAAGTTTTACTCTATCATTTACGGTCGCGAAAACTTCGTCGACAATTTCTTCTGTTGCCACCGCGGGATCATAAAAGACATCCTGCGCTTTTTTCTTTATAAACTCGTAGTCACCACGCTTCGGATAGCCATCACCCATAGCACTTTCATAAAGGCCAGAACTGCCTGTAATTACAAGTGCTTTGACCATTTTAGGGTACATTTTGGAGTGTAATAATCCAATGTGTCCGCCTAAAGAATTTCCTAAAAGAATAACATCTTTTAGTCCTTTGAATTCTATGAATTTTTCAACGTATTTAGCAAACTGCTTCACATTGGTCTTCAACATGGGCATGTCATAGATGGGAAGTTCAGGAATAAGAATTTTGTATCCCTTTTTCGGAAAATGCTCCATAACACCTTCGAAATTGCTCAAACCACCCATAAGTCCATGTAAAATAATAATAGGGGTGCCCTCACCCTTTTCAATGTACTTGTATTTCCCTTCGGTAACTATGTTTTCATTCATGCAAAGTCGAATCTGGTATTAGGGCAAATATAGGCAATTCCCCATAATACCATCAATGTGTTGAAACGTGGTAAATGGACTTAAAAGGTGTATTTAACCTTCTGTTTAAGATAAGAATAGTTGATTGCTAGAGACGATGATTTAGGTTGCGACGGGGCGCATTTCATCATAAAAGTGGAAAATTAAATCACAAAGTGGTAAAAAGTGGTAAAATGTGGTAATAATATTTCTATATTTGAGTTATTAAACGAAACCAACCCATTTAAAGTGATCGATTTCGACTCTCAATACGATTGTAAAGCTGATGCCAAAGGTAGGGTAATGTTACCTGTTGCCCTAAAAAATAAGCTTTTACCCGTACTCACAGATGGCTTTGTAATCAAAAGGGCGATTAACGGTGCTTGTTTGGAGTTGTGGCCTATGGCGGAATGGAAGGTAGAAATGACCAAAATCAAAGCGCTCAACCGTTTCGTTAAAAAGAACAATGATTTCATCCGGATTTTTTTATCGGGTGTCAAGGAAATTGAGATAGACAGCACTGGTAGACTTCTTATTCCGAGGAATTTATTCGCGGTTGCGGGCATTAAGAAAGAAATCACTTTGAGTCCTGCCATAAATATCATGGAGATATGGGCCAAGGAGCGATATGAAGAGGCGGTCAGTATGCCAGATGATGAATTCGCGGCATTGGCGGAAGATGTAATGGGGGATAACGGGAAAGGTGTGCCCGATGTATCATAATCCGGTTTTATTGAAAGAGTCTGTTGACGGGCTAGCAATAAAAAAGAGCGGAATATATGTGGATGTGACCTTCGGTGGAGGAGGGCATTCCAAAGAAATACTAAAACAACTGGGTGATGATGGCCGGTTGTTTGCATTTGATCAGGATGAAGATGCAATGGAAAATACCTTGGATGATTCAAGGTTTACGTTGATCAATGAGAATTTTAGGTACATCAAACAGTTTTTAAAGTTCTATGGCATTCGGAAGGTAGATGGGATCTTGGCAGATTTCGGTGTCTCCTCGCATCAGTTCGATAAAGCAGAACGTGGTTTTTCAACCCGTTTTGATGCGGACCTCGATATGCGAATGAGTAATAAGAACACGATTTCGGCCTATGATGTCGTCAATTCATATCAATATGATGAACTGAGAAGGGTATTGTTCACTTATGGTGATTTGCGAAATGCAAATGCTATGGCGAAGGTTTTGTTGGCAAGGCGCGAAGAAGCACCGATAAAAACAACGGAACAATTGAAAGAGGTGTTACGACAATTTTTGCCAGCTTCAAAAGAACACAAGATTCTGGCTCAGATATATCAGGCGATTCGAATTGAGGTAAATCAAGAGATAGCGGTGATCGAGGAGTTTTTAAAGCAGACTCCCGATTTATTGGATAAAGAGGGAAGGCTTAGCATAATAAGTTACCATTCCTTGGAAGACCGCTTAGTTAAACGATTCATCAGGGCTGGAAAATTTGATGGGGAACCTGACAAAGATTTTTATGGCAATATCAATGTACCCTTTAAAAAAGTCGGGGGCTTGATAGTTCCATCGAAGGAAGAAATAGCAATAAACAATAGGGCCCGAAGTGCAAAGCTTCGAATTGCGGAACGCATTTAGAGTCCTTTTGAAATAGTGGTAAAAGCAATGGGGAACAAGGTTTTAGCCTTCTTAGAATTAAAATAAAAAGAGTTTAAAATGAGAAAAGGATTGCTTGACATACTTAAAGGAAAGTTTTTGGTAAGTGATGAAGCGCCAAAAAATTGGCTGTTTATTCTCTTTGCGTCCTTTTTGGCTACGGTGATGATTGGTAGTTCGCATAGTGCAGACCGAAAAGTGCATCAAATTGCCGCCTTGAATGAACAAGTGAAAGAGCTGCGGAGTGAGTTTGTAGATGTGCGTTCCGATGTTCAAAAGTTACGTCTAGAGTCCAAAATCACAGAGATTGTCGCAGTGGATGAATTGTACCCATCCGAAGATCCACCTAAAAAGATCAAAGTAATGTCCAATAAACAATAATAGTGGCTGTAAACGATAAGAACATATTGAAACGATTGTATTTTGTGGCAGGCTGCCTCTTTCTATTTGCCTGTGCAGTGCTTTTCAAACTCGTGAGCATTCAGGTGGTCAATGGTGATAAGTACCGCCAATTAGCGGAAGAACGAACCTCGAAAATGTTCACGATCGCTCCGAATCGTGGGGATCTTATTTCTGATGATGGTAGTTTACTTGCCACCTCGGTATCGCGGTACACTATTCGATTTGATGCCGTCACCGTGAGCGATGCGAATTTCAAAGAGTATCTAAAACCCTTATCGCAAGCCTTATCTAATTTGACGGGAAAACCATCAGCTGACTATGTCCAACTTTTTAGAAAGGCCAAGGAGAACAGAAATCGATATACTCTGGTAGCTAGAAATCTTGATTATTCCGAATACATAGCGGTCAAAGATTTTCCCTTGTTTAAAAAGGGGCCATATAAAGGCGGATTGATTGTGGAGCAGAAAACCGTTCGCGAACATCCATTAGGGAAAATCGCTGAGCGAAGTGTGGGCTATGAGCGCGTTGATGAAAATGGATATCGAACCCGAGTAGGGCTTGAGGGTGCTTTTGGTGAATACCTCAGAGGCAAAGAAGGGAAACGCCTTAAACAAAAAATAGCGAAAGGTCAATGGAAACCTGTAGGTCAAGAGAACATTATCGAACCTAAAGATGGTTATGACGTGATATCCACTATAGATATCAATATTCAAGACATTGCCCATCATGCACTTTTAGCCCAGTTGGAAAAGTACAGCGCAGATCACGGTTGTGTCATTGTCATGGAGACGGAAACAGGTGAGATCAAGGCTATTTCTAATTTGGGCAAAACCAAAGAGGGCAAATATTACGAGCGATTAAATTATGCCATTGGAGAGTCACATGAGCCTGGTTCTACTTTTAAATTAATGAATATCGTAGCTGCTCTGGAAGATAGGGTCATCGATACGAGTACGATTAAGGATACTGGTAAAGGCTATTGGAAAATCTATAACCACAGGGTAAAGGATTCAAAACATGGTGGATATGGTAAAATATCCATGGCGAAGGCTTTTGAGGTTTCTTCGAATACTGCTTTTGCGCAAATGATTCATGATGGCTATAAGCAAGAACCTTCTAAATATGTCAATCGTTTGATGAGTATGAACCTCGGAAAAGAACTCGGACTACCTATTAAAGGAGAGGGTAAGCCCGTACTGCGCTTTCCGGGTGATAAAGGTTGGTCAGGGCTATCGTTAGCTCAAATGGCTTATGGCTATGAAGTTTCAATGACACCGCTGCAAATACTCACTTTCTACAACGCTATTGCCAATGATGGTGAAATGGTGAAACCCCGATTGATCAAAGAAGTCAAAGAATTAAACCAAACGATTTTCAAATTCGAAAAAGAAGTAATTAATCCCTCGATTTGTTCTCAAGAAACCGTGAATCAAGTTCAAGACCTATTAAAGAATGTGGTAGAGAAAAAACATGGAACCGGACATAAGATGTATTCGCCTAATTTTTCAATGGCAGGAAAAACGGGTACTGCGCAGAAAAACTATGTGAATAAAGACCCGGATGTGATGACGTATATCTCGACTTTTGCCGGGTATTTTCCAGTAGAAAGCCCTAAGTACTCCTGTATTGTGGTCATTCATGAACCAGATAAGAGTGTTGGTTACTATGGTGCCGATGTTTCTGGTCCTGTCTTCAAATCCATAGCTCAAAAAGTATATGCAAATAACCCACTGATTGATGAAGTGGATATGATTCATGTTCAAGATGAAAATTTGGATAAGAATTATCAAAAGTATTATGCTGAAGCTCAAAAGAAATACAAAAATGTGCCCAATGTGCAGGGCATGAGCGGAATGGATGCAATATCCATTTTAGAAAACCTGGGAATTGAGGTTGAGGTAAAGGGGAATGGAACGGTCAAGAAACAGTCCATCTCCTATGGCACGGATATCAAAAAAGTCGCTAAAATCATATTGGAACTTTCATGATGCTTTTGAAAGACATATTATATGGAGTAAGTCTTAATGCAGTAAGTGGATCCACTAATGTCATGGTAAATACCGTGCAGTTCGATTCGCGAAAGGTAACTATGGACGATGTTTTTGTGGCCATACGCGGTTTGGTGAGCGATGGGCATGATTATATCGAAAAGGCGGTTAATTCCGGCGCAAAGGCCATTATATGTGAAAAGCTTCCTGAACAAATGGTTAATGAGATTACCTATGTGGAGGTTAGCAATGGTAATTCTGCTTTGGCCATAATGGCATCGAACTTCTATGAAAACCCATCGAAGAATTTAAAACTTATAGGCGTTACCGGAACAAATGGAAAGACAACAGTAAGTAGTTTATTGTATCAATTGTTTAAAAAAGCGGGCTATAAAGTTGGTCTGATTTCCACCATAAAAATCATGGTAGATGATACCGAATATAAGACAAGTCATACTACTCCAGATGCATTGACGATTAACGCTCATATAAAGTTGATGAACGATGCTGGTGTCGAATTCTGTTTTATGGAAGTTAGCTCACATGGTATTCATCAGAAAAGAACGGAAGGTTTGGTTTTTGAAGGAGCGATTTTTACTAATCTCTCGCATGATCACTTGGATTACCACAAGACATTTGCGGAGTATCGCGATACCAAAAAAATTCTATTCGATAGCCTAACTAAAAAGGCGTTCGCATTGACCAATATCGATGATAAAAATGGTCTTGTGATGCTGCAAAATACAAAGGCCCGAAAATATACTTATGCCTTAAAAACCTATGCGGACTATAGGGCTCGGATATTAGAAAATCAATTCGATGGGCAACTATTGAAAATCAATGATAATGAGCTTTGGTCAAAACTCATTGGCCATTTCAATGCATACAATATGTTGGCAATTTATGCCACCGCAGATTTGTTAGGACTGGAAAAATTCGAAACCCTTCGCCTTTTAAGTGAGCTTGAAAACGTTGATGGACGCTTTCAGTATTTTATATCGAAGGAAAAAATTACAGCGATAGTCGATTATGCCCATACACCGGATGCGCTAAAAAATGTGCTTGATACTATCAACACGTTGAGAACTGGAAATGAAAACGTCATCACCGTTGTGGGGTGTGGTGGCGATAGAGACAGATCTAAGCGCCCGGTTATGGGTCATATCGCTTCCGAGATGAGCAATAAAGCCATTTTTACTTCCGATAACCCACGATCTGAAGAGCCTGCTGCAATAATTGAGGAAATGGTTGGAGGAGTAGAACCACAGAACACCAAAAAAATCCTATCGATAGAAAATAGAGAGCAAGCGATTAAGACGGCCTGTCAATTGGCTCATGCTAATGATATAATACTCGTGGCTGGCAAAGGCCACGAAACCTATCAAGAAACAAACGGAAAACGAATTGATTTTGATGATTTCAAAATCATCAAAGACTTATTATCAGAACTGGATAAATAATGTTGTATTACTTATTTGAATATTTGGAAAAACAATACCAAGTACCTGGGGCGAGCTTATTTCAGTTCAGCACCTTTCGTGCAGGTATGGCCATATTGTTTTCCCTGATTATAGCCACATCCTATGGTAAGCGTATCATTCTTCTACTTCAAAAAAAGCAAGTGGGTGAGACGATTCGCGAATTGGGCCTAGAAGGGCAAAAACAAAAAGCAGGTACACCTACCATGGGTGGTATCATCATCATTTTGGCGACTTTGATACCTGTGTTGCTATTTGCCAAGCTAGATAACATTTACATCATTCTGTTGATATTCACCACGGTATGGATGGGTATTATCGGTTTTGTTGATGACTATATAAAGGTCTTTAAAAAGAATAAGGAAGGCTTGAAGGGAAGGTTCAAAGTGCTTGGCCAAATTGTCCTAGGCCTTATTGTTGGTGCTGTCTTGTATTTTCATCCAGAGGTTACCATGCGCGACCATAATAGCACAACGATTACTGAGCAATTTACAGTTGAGGAGGTACGGGGTTTAGAGGTCAAATCAACCATGACCACAGTTCCCTTTTTTAAAAATAACGAATTCGATTATACCAGTTTTATAGGATGGGCCGGGGAAGGCGCAATAGAATATACCTGGTTAATTTTTATTCCGATTATCATATTGATTGTAACGGCTGTTTCGAATGGTGCAAATCTGACTGATGGTATAGATGGGTTGGCGGCAGGTACGTCGGCCATTATCGGTTTTACCCTCGGGGTTTTTGCCTTGGTATCGGGTAATGTGATTTTCTCAAACTACTTAGATATTATGTATATACCGGGTTCAGGCGAATTATTGGTATTCATTACTGCATTTGTTGGAGCCCTAGTCGGATTTCTTTGGTACAACGCTTTTCCTGCCCAGGTTTTTATGGGCGATACAGGGAGCCTTACTATTGGTGGCGTAATAGCAGTGATCGCAATTATAGTGAGAAAAGAATTGCTCATCCCTTTACTATGCGGAATCTTTTTTGCGGAATCGATTTCGGTGATGCTACAAGTGGGATATTTCAAATACACCAAGAACAAGTTGGGCGAGGGAAAACGTATTTTTTTAATGTCACCGTTGCATCACCATTACCAAAAGAAAGGCTACCACGAGAGTAAGATTGTGACACGCTTTTGGATTGTAGGTATCATGTTGGCTATTGCAACTATAGTGACTTTGAAAGTACGCTAAAATGAAGCGATTGGTAATTCTTGGAGGAGGAGAAAGTGGTGTAGGAACAGCCATTTTAGGTAAGAAAAAGGGATATGAGGTTTTTGTGTCCGACAAAGGGAAAATAAAAGAGAAGTACAGAAAAGTTCTTGAACATATTGGGATAGATTGGGAAGATGAAAAGCATACAGAATCAAAGATTTTGAATGCCGATGTAGTGATGAAGAGTCCGGGTATACCTGACAAGGTGCCTTTGGTCTTAAAGCTTGTGGCAAAGGGGATAACGGTGATTTCAGAAATCGAATTCGCATCAAAATATACTGATGCCACCATTATCGGAATTACCGGGAGCAATGGCAAGACCACGACCACGATGTTAACAAATCATATTTTGAAAGAAGGTGGTTTGAATGTAGGAATGGCTGGTAATATTGGTGACAGTTTTGCGAAGATGGTCGCTGAAAAAAACATTGATTTCTATGTTTTGGAAATCAGCAGTTTTCAATTGGATGGTATTGATGAGTTCAAACCTCATATTGCGATACTCACGAATATAACACCAGATCATTTAGATCGATATGATTACAAATTCGAAAATTATGTCGCTTCCAAATTTCGGGTCGCCATGAACCAAACCGAGTCGGATTTTTTAATCTATGATGCCGATGATGAAGTAATAGTCGACTGGTTGAAAAACCACCCTGTAAAATCCCAATTAGTGCCTTTTTCAATAGAACGACAGTTGGATAAAGGGGCTTGTCTCAAGAACAAGAACATACGAATAACAACTAATACTAATACCATAGAAATGACGACAGACGCCTTAGCACTTGAAGGAAAACACAATTTGAAGAACACCATGGCGGCATCTACTGTTGCTAAATTAGTTGGTATTCGCAAAGAAACGATTAGGCAAAGTATAACCAATTTCCAAGGTGTTGAGCATCGCTTGGAGAAGGTATTGAAAATAGGTCATGTGCAGTACATCAATGATTCAAAGGCGACCAATGTGAACGCGACCTATTTTGCTCTTGATAGTATGAGTGCCCCTACGGTATGGATAGTGGGTGGTGTAGATAAGGGCAATGATTATAAAGAGTTGATGCCCTTGGTTCGTGAAAAAGTAAAAGCGATTATTTGCTTAGGTCTTGACAACGAAAAAATAAAAGACGCCTTTGGTAATGTGGTCGATTTGATGGTTGAGACTTTTGCAATGTCAGAGGCGATAAAAGTGGCCTACAAAATTGCGGAGCGAGGCGATACCGTCTTGTTGTCACCTGCTTGTGCAAGTTTTGATTTATTTGAAAACTATGAGGATAGGGGTAATCAGTTTAAAGAAGAGATAAAAAACTTATAAGGTGCTATCATTTTTAAAGAACATACAAGGTGATAAGGCGATTTGGGCGGTAGTAGCTCTCTTGGCATTGTTTTCATTCTTACCCGTGTATAGTGCGAGTAGTAATCTTGTATATGTAATTGGCAATGGCACAACAATGGGCCATTTGGTCAAGCATGCCATGTTGTTGATTCTAGGTTTTGGTATCATCTATGGTGTTCATAAAATACCCACCCATTATTTCAAAGGACTTTCGTTGATTGCCATGCCCATTGTTGTGATCCTCTTGATGTATACATTGGCTCAGGGTTCTACCATTGAAGGTGCGAATGCCAGTCGATGGATCAGTGTTCCATTAGTTGGTTCTTTTCAGCCATCAAATTTGGCTGCTGTAGTATTAATGATTTATGTGGCAAGGTACTTGACCAAAATAAAGGATAAGACCATCACTTTTAAAGAGAGCATCATTCCGTTATGGATTCCTGTTTTCTTGGTGATCATATTGATTTTACCCGCTAACTTTTCAACGGCCGGTATTATTTTTTCAATGGTATTGTTGTTGGCTTTTATTGGCGGATATCCTTTAAAATATCTCTTGGCTATTGTAGGCATAGGGATACTTGCATTTATCATGTTCGTGCTTGCGGCAAAAGCGATGCCCGATAAATTTTCGAATAGGGTCGATACTTGGGAGAATAGATGGGAAAATTACTGGAATGGGGAAGACACTGAGGCGGATTACCAAATTGAAAAAGCCAAAATAGCTATTGCGACGGGCGGAATTGCCGGTAAAGGTGCTGGAAAAAGTGTGCAAAAGAATTTTTTGCCGCAGAGCGAATCTGACTTTATTTATGCAATTATTATTGAGGAATACGGTCTGATTGGAGGTTTTACCATCATGTTTTTTTACCTCTTGTTGCTCTTTCGAATCGTTGTGGTAGCCAATGGAAGTAAGACCATTTTCGGGAAGTTGCTGGTTTTGGGAGTAGGACTACCTATTGTATTCCAAGCTTTGATTAATATGTCAGTCGCGGTGGAGTTATTCCCAGTAACAGGGCAGAATCTACCCTTGATAAGCCGAGGGGGAACCTCAAGTTGGATGACTTGTTTGGCCATAGGTATCATTTTGAGTGCAAGTAACAAGAAATTTGGCAAGAGCAAAGCCGGTAAAAAAGTGAATGAGAATAATCCTTTAGAAATATTAAGTGGACAATTATAGGTTCATACTTTCTGGAGGAGGCACAGGCGGACATATTTATCCGGCCATAGCCATAGCAAATGAGTTAAAAAAAAGACATCCGAAGGCTGAATTTTTGTTTGTTGGAGCCAAGGATCGAATGGAGATGGAAAAAGTACCACAGGCCGGGTTCAAAATAGAAGGATTGTGGATTACCGGGTTACAGCGGAAACTGACCCTAAAAAATTTGATGTTTCCTTTTAAACTGATAAGTAGTTTGATAAAAGCGGGAAAAATAGTGTCAAGATTCAAACCTCATGCCGTTGTTGGTACAGGCGGCTTCGCTAGTGGTCCTTTATTGAGAGTTGCTTCTGGGCGTAATATTCCTTGTGTATTACAAGAACAGAATTCTTATGCAGGTATTACCAATAAACTATTGAAAAATAAGGTCGCCAAAATATGTGTGGCCTATGATGGGATGGAAAAGTTTTTTCCAGAGGAGAAAATCGTAAAAACCGGTAACCCGGTGAGGGGTGACTTGGTCGAGGCGAAAGACGATTCAAAAGCCGCGCGTGAATTCTTCGGATTAAATTCTGAAAAACCAACCGTTTTTATTCTCGGTGGAAGTTTAGGCGCGAGGCGCATTAATCAGTTGATCGAAAAAGAACTTGGTTTTTTTGAAGCATTGGGTATTCAGTTGCTTTGGCAATGTGGCAAATTGTATTACGAGGAGTACAAAAAATATAATAGCGCTACTGTAAAAGTACTTGACTATGTCTCTCGAATGGATTTTGCCTATGCTGCTGGTGATATAATGATTTCCCGTGCCGGTGCAGGTTCGGTTTCAGAGCTTTGTATTGTAGGTAAACCTGTACTATTTATTCCCTCGCCCAATGTTGCGGAAGATCATCAAACCAAGAATGCAATGGCTTTGGCGAATGAAGGTGCTGCCATACTGATTCGAGAACAAGATTTGGATATGGATTTTGAGAAGTCGTTTTCCGAAGTATTTCATTCTAAAGAAAAACAAGAACTAATGAAAGCGAATATCAAAAAGTTGGCCATGCCAAATGCTACTAATGATATTGTCGACGAAATAGAAAAATTATTGAGGTAAATGAACTTAAATAGCATACATAACGTCTACTTTATCGGTATAGGAGGTATCGGTATGTCGGCTTTGGCTCGCTATTTTAAGTTCTTGAACAAGAATGTGGCCGGGTATGACAGGACAGCTTCCCCATTGACCACCGAGTTAGCTACTTTGGGTATTGAAATCCACTATGATGACAATCCTGATTTGGTCGAAAAAAACGATTATGATATTGCCAATACCCTAGTCGTTTATACTCCTGCCGTACCCATTGACCACAAAGAGCATCAATATTTCTTGGCCAGTGGCTTCGAAATCAAAAAAAGGTCTGAGGTCTTGGGTCTCATTACCAAAGATACCTTTTGTCTTGCTGTGGCCGGAACTCATGGTAAGACCACGACCTCAAGTATTTTAGCCCATTTATTGAAAGAGACAGGAACTCCATTTTCAGCCTTTCTAGGTGGGATTTCGGAGGATTTTAACAGTAACTTTTTCTTTAGCGGAACTGAATATTCTGTAGTGGAAGCAGATGAATTCGACCGCTCATTTTTGCGATTGACTCCCAATGTAGCCTGTGTCACTTCCATGGATGCCGATCATTTGGATATTTATGGCGATGAGGCCACTTTACATGAATCATTCCAAGATTTTGTCGACCGAATAAAACCCGGTGGTAAACTATTCGTTCGCAAAGGACTGCCTTTAGAAGGTGTGACTTATGGTATAGAAGACGATTCGGATTATTGCATCCGAAATATAAGAGTAGAACATGGTACCTACATATTCGATTTGGACACACCCGAAAAGACCCTCTTGGGTGTTAAGTTCAATAAGCCGGGCAGGCATAATCTGCTCAATGGCCTAGTAGCTTTTGCGATGGCGGTGGAAACAGGTTCCCCCAAACACCGCCTTGCTGAAGCATTGGAAACTTTCAAAGGGGTACGACGAAGATTTTCTTATAAAATCAAGGAGGACGAATTTGTTTTTATTGATGATTATGCGCATCACCCTACCGAGATCAATGCAATCTATGATGCAATTTCCGAAATGCATCCAGCAAAGAAGGTTCTGGCGGTTTTTCAACCACACCTTTATACAAGAACTAAAGATTTTGCCGAGGAATTTGCTACAAGTTTGTCCAAATTCGATGCGATATTCTTATTGGATATCTATCCCGCAAGAGAAAAACCTTTGGCAGGAATCACTTCAGAATGGTTATTGGAAAAAATAACTAACCCTGAAAAGAAGGTGGTTAAAAAAGCGGATTTGTTACATGAAATTAGAAGTCAAAATCCTGAGATCCTTGTGACTATGGGGGCTGGTGATATTGGCTTGGAAGTGGAAAAAATAAAAAAAGAATTTGAGTATGCGAATTAATTGGAATTATATCAAGGTAATTGCGCTTTTAATAGTAGTGACAGGGCTTTACGCTTTTTCGAATCAGAGGAGTGCTGCAAAAAAAATCAAGGAAATTCAGATAGAATTCGTTGGGGGTCAGAACCTTTACATCACCGAGGGCATGGTTAATAAATTGTTAATACAAAATTATGGTAACCTCAATAATGTCCCCAAAGAAAAATTAGTTTTGAATACTATAGAGAAGGTCATAGAAGCCAATAAAATGGTGAAAAGCGCTCAAGTTTATTTAACGGTGAATGGTACACTTGCAAGTAAGATTGTTCAGCGCAAACCAATCGGACGTATTGAGGGAAGTTCTAAGTTTTATCTCGATGATGAAGGTAAACGTATGCCTTTGTCAATGAGTCACTCTGCACGTGTGCCAATCATTACTGGTAATATCACGGGCAAAAGCCTTGAAGATGTCTATGAGATTCTCAAGTACATCAATGAAGATTCATTTCTTCGGAAAAATGTAATCGGAATACATGTTGAGGCAGAGGACGATTATCAGTTGAAATTCAGAATGGAGCAGTTTATCGTGAATTTGGGTGGTATCGATAGTCTTGAAGAAAAGTTCAATAATTTCAAGGCCTTTTATGCCAAAGCGAACAAAGACAAAACTCTTGAAGAGTACAATGTTGTCAGTTTGGAGTTTAATAATCAAGTAGTGTGCACAAAAATTTAAATCAATCGTCAAATGGAACAAGGTAAATATTCAGTAGGTCTTGACATAGGAACCACCAAAATCGTTGCCATTATCGGCAAGGAAAACGAATATGGCAAAATAGAGGTTTTAGGAATTGGAAGATCAAAAAGTCTGGGGGTACACCGAGGCGTGGTCAATAATATTACCCAAACTATAAAATCGATTCAACAAGCTGTTGAGGAGGCAGAGGTCAACTCTGGTTTGAAAATCGGTTCGGTGGTTGTTGGTATTGCGGGACAACATATCCGCAGTCTGCACCATAGCGATTATATTACCCGTGCCGATTCCGAAGAAGTCATCAATGAAGAGGATTTGGATAAACTTTGTAATCAAGTGTATAAATTGGTTATGCTTCCTGGAGAGGAAATCATTCACGTATTGCCTCAAGAATATAAGGTAGACGGACAAGCGGAAATAAAGCAGCCCATAGGGATGTATGGTGGTCGATTGGAAGCCAATTTTCACGTCGTTGTGGGCCAAGTATCATCCATTAAAAATGTTGGTCGCTGTATAAAAAGTGCGGGTTTGGATTTAGGAAATATCACCTTGGAGCCACTAGCTTCTTCTGAAGCCGTTTTAAGCCAAGAAGAGAAAGAGGCCGGGGTTGCCTTGATTGATATTGGAGGTGGTACAACCGACCTGGCCATCTTTAAGGATGGGATTATTCGTCATACTGCCGTAATTCCTTTTGGTGGCGGCGTCATTACTGAAGATATAAAAGAAGGATGCTCTATTATTGAAAAGCAAGCTGAATTACTGAAAATGAAATTTGGCTCGGCATGGCCAGGAGAGAACAGGGATAATGAGATTGTTTCCATTCCTGGACTTCGTGGTCGTGAACCAAAGGAGATCACATTAAAGAACCTTTCTAAAATCATCCACGCTAGAGTAGTGGAAATTATAGAACAGGTGTATGTGGAAATCAAGAACTATGGCCATGAAGAACAAAAGAAAAAGTTAATTGCAGGTATTGTACTGACGGGTGGAGGAAGCCAACTGAAACATTTGAAACAGTTGGTGGAATACATTACAGGCATGGACACCAGGATAGGGTATCCGAACGAGCATTTGGCTGGAGATTCGGATGCTGAAGTGGCTAGCCCATTATACGCAACAGCGGTTGGATTGCTTATGAATGCCATTAAGAACGAAAAGAAAGGACCTGACGACGGAATGGAAGTTGACTTAGTAGCGTCTGAGCCGGTTTTGGCTGGGCATGAAGAAGAAAGAACCGCAAGTTCGGGTTCAAATAGAGAAAGAAAATCAGTATTCGACAAGTGGTCTGAAAAGTTGAAGGATTTTTTGGATAACGCCGAGTAAAGCAGACAAATAAAAACAGCATATCATTAACCAGTAATACATATAGCATGAGCAACAACACGGAATTTGAAGGAATAGCTTTTGATTTACCGAAAAATCAGAGTAACGTTATTAAGGTCATTGGAGTAGGCGGTGGTGGTAGTAATGCCATTAACCACATGTTTCAAGCCGGAATCAATGGGGTGGATTTTGTCATCTTGAATACAGATTCGCAAGCCCTTACGAACAGTTCTGTACCCAATAAAATTCAACTTGGGGTTTCATTAACTGAAGGTTTGGGTGCTGGTGCAAATCCTGAGGTAGGTGAACAAGCAGCAATCGAAAGTATGGAGGATATAAAAACCATGTTGGATACTACGACAAAAATGGTTTTTATTACTGCTGGAATGGGTGGGGGAACAGGTACTGGTGCTGCTCCCGTTATTGCCAAACTAGCCAAGGAAATGGACATTCTTACTGTGGGAATTGTGACGATGCCTTTTGAATTTGAAGGAAAAATGCGCTGCAAGCAGGCCCAATTGGGTATTGAAAAGTTACGTGCTAATGTTGACTCCTTAATTGTCATCAACAATAATAAACTAAGGGAAGTCTACGGTAACTTAGGCTTTAAAGCCGGTTTCTCTAAAGCCGATGAAGTATTGGCAACTGCTGCACGTGGCATAGCTGAGGTGATTACACATCACTATACTCAAAATATTGACCTTCGCGATGCCAAAACAGTGCTTTCAAATAGCGGTACTGCTATCATGGGTTCTTCTATCTCGTCAGGTTCTGGTAGAGCAGGTGAGGCGATTATGAAGGCTTTGGACTCTCCTTTGTTGAACGATAATAAAATCACCGGAGCTAAAAATGTGTTGTTGCTGATCGTTTCAGGTTCTCAAGAAATCACTATCGACGAAATTGGGGAAATCAATGATCATATTCAAACTGAAGCGGGTCATGGTGCGAATATCATCATGGGTGTTGGTGAAGATGAAGATTTAGGTGAGGCAGTCGCCGTAACGGTAATCGCTACTGGTTTTGATATTGATCAGCAAGACGATATCGTCAATAGTGAAGCTAAAAAAATCATACATACACTCAATGATGAACAGCGTGCGAGTCTAGATTTAACATCTAAAAATGTTGTACATCAATTAGTCGAAGAAGTGGCAGAAGTTGAAGAGCCGGTTCTTAAACATACCCTTACTGATGAATTGGATGATTTAGACTTGATTCCGACTACGAACTATATCAAGAACTTCAATGTCTTTTACGAGGAAGTAATTGCCGAAAATGTTTCCGAAGATGATTTTATCATTATCGATTCAAGTGAAACAGTCAATGCTATTGATGTCGTCGATCCGGAAGTTGTCTCTCCAAAGGAACTAGAAGAAGACCAGTTCGCTATAAGTTTTGACCTTCCTTTGGTAACGGACAATAAAGAGGAAGAAGAAAATGTAATTACTTTTGATTTGGATGAAGAAGTCCATAAAATGGATGTAAAGGATCATATCGAAGTAATACCTGTTTTGGAGTATAATAAGGACGGTGAAACCAGATATAGCTTAGATGACTATATGGAATTGGAGAACCAATTGACAGGGGCTAAGTCAAAGGCAGAAGAATTCGAACCTAAGATTGTTGAAGATGAATTGGTATTCGAAAGGAAGACCATTCCACTAGACGAGGTCGAAAGTGTCGAAGAGGAAACAGAAATCGACCCTATGGAAACTCCTTTGGAAGAATTATTGAAGGAGAGAGCTGACGAACGTAGAAGGAAGTTGAAAGACTTCAACTATAAATTCCAAAATAGTTTGAGCAATATCGACGAAATTGAAAAAGAACCGGCCTACAAAAGGCAGGGTGTTGATTTAAGCGAGGCCTCGGATGAAAATAAGGCCTCTAGAACTTCCTTGAGCGAAGATAGTAATGACGAGATTCAATTAAGGTCTAATAACTCTTTTCTACATGATAATGTAGACTAACTCAAAGTTCGTTTTTACCAAGTTAAACCCGAAAACAGAAGCTGTTTTCGGGTTTATTTTTTATCTTCACTTTCCTAAAAATTAGAACGGCATGGGATTACAACAACAGGTAATGGAACAAATGAAAGCAGCTATGAAATCAAAAGACAAGGTTGCTTTGGAGTCATTGAGAGCGATAAAATCGGCTTTGTTGTTAGCACAGACCGAGACAGGTTCTAGTACTGAAATGAGCAAAGAGAATGAGGTAAAATTGGTCCAGAAATTGGTAAAGCAGCGAAAAGATAGCGCAGCTATTTTCATCGCGCAGGGAAGACAAGATTTAGCCGATCCCGAATTGGCCCAAGTGGCCGTTATCGAACAATTTTTGCCAGCACAACTCTCTGAAGAAGAAATTGAGAAAGTGGTCGCTCAAGTTATAGAAACTACTGGAGCTAAGGGTATGAAAGATATGGGTAAGGTAATGGGCATGGTCTCCAAACAATTAGGGGGGCAAGCAGATGGCAAGACCATTTCTACCATAGTCAAAACAAAACTGGGATAGCCTTAAGTTCACAAATAATGGATGTTGAAAAAATCCGCGTACTTTTCGAGGAGGAAATAAGCAAAACCAAAAAGAGTATTTTAAGATACGAAGAATTGGCTCAACCCATTTCGCCTGACAATGCTATTGGGCGAGTTTCAAGAATGGACGCCATTAACAATAAAAGTATTGTTGATGCTGCTTTACGAAAAGCAAGTGAGCGATTGTCAGGTCTGGAAAGAAATTTGGACAAACTTGGAACCCAAGAATTCGGCGTTTGCCTAAAATGCAAAATGGCGATACGAATTGAACGCATTTTATTGGCACCGGAAAGTTCTTTTTGTGTAAATTGCGCTCGCTAAAGAAACGGCCGCGTGGCGCAACTGAATAGCGCATCAGATTTCGGCTCTGAGGGTTGGGGGTTTGAATCCCTTCGCGGTCACTAGAAGTAGAAAACCACGCCATTTTTGGCGTGGTTCTTTGTTTTACGAAAAAATTCAAAGCGATAGTTTTGAGATTTTGGAGGAAAACAAAGAACTAGGACGATAGTCCGTGGTTTTCTATTTGCAAAGGGGAGCGCAATTGGG
>JARFRH010000302.1 GCA_029287355.1 Maribacter sp.
GCCGTATACCATACATTTACATGATGTTCTTCCAGAATCGTATACCAGCGTGTCGCGTTAAATTCTTCTTCGTCGATAATATTGGTAATCCCGTTGACCAAAGGCGCAATGATGCCATAAGAAGTTCCCGTGACCCATCCCGGATCGGCGGTACACCAGAAGACATCTCCCGGATGAAAATCCAGCACATATTTTCCCGTTACATAATGGGTGAGTACTGCTTGATGGACGTGCACGGCTCCTTTGGGCATACCAGTAGTACCGCTAGTGAAATGTAATAGGGCGGCATCTTCTGGTTGGGTGTTTTTAATATCATAATGATCTCGAGCTTCCTGCATGAGCTTGGACAGCGATAAAACCTTGTCATTGCTATCTTGTTCAGTATCTGCCAATAGGATATATTGAAGTAACGGGAGTCGATCCAACAGGGGTTGGATCTTTTTCTTATACAAATTTTGGGTAGTGACCAGTGCTTTTGCTTTTCCTTTGCTTAAACGTTGAAAGGCTGGTTCCGGTCCGAATACTGAAAACATAGGGCAAAACACGGCTCCAGCTTTAAGGGTTCCTAGTGCGGCAATGTATAACGAAGGGATTCTTCCCATAAGGGAAAATACGGCATCGCCCTTTTCTACCTTCAACTTCTTCAGCACATTGGCGAATCTTGAAGTTTGTACTTTCAGAGTAGCATAGGTAAAATCTTCAAAGGACCTATCTTTCTTGATCCATCGTAAGGCAACCGTGTTTTTGTTATTGCTATTGGCATGCCTATCCACCGCTTCATGTGCAATGTTGATTCCCCCTTCGGGCAATCCCTCGAGATTTTCATACGCCTTCTCCCAACTAAACTGACCATATAACGTATCATAATCAAGCATATTAGGGGTTTTTACTGATGTGACGTATGTTTTATCTTCCATGATCATAATTATTTAGGCTTTTTTTGAACTTTGTTCCAAAACAACAAATTGTTCCAATGCTTCCATCGCATCCCACGGTGATGGCAATCCCTAGGGCGATCACATCCTTTGTTTTTGAGTCAAGTATCCCCATTTGCTATATTCGCCACGTTCAAGTCGCCAAAACCCCCTATGGCCTCTGGGTCTGCGTTTTAAACCTTCTCATGTTCTTTAAGGGATTCTTGTATTTGTTTGAACGGTCTTTGAGCATCGTTAGCTTTTTACATATGGTTTTAAATTGTTTTTCCCATAATCGAAAAATTCAATCGGGTACGTCAAAGCTATTTGAAGTTGTTCACATTTAAAATGATGCAGGTCATTTTTAGACATAAAGAGGGCTTCTATTATTGAGATGTGGCTGGGCAAAGCGAAATCAAATAATCTCAATGAGAGCGGGCGACAGCCAAACGCCTACAAAATGCATGAACTCCGACTTGGCAATTAACCGTGGCGTAAGCTCAAAGACTGCTTATTTTCCGACAGGTGTGCGACAAGGGAATTTAATTTTATCTAAGAGCTGGTTTTAAGAGGTCGGTTCCGGAAATAATATTAAACTTTTAAATGATGATATAGGTCATTGTCAAGGTCCCCGTTCTGATTTAATTTAGAATATCTTAAAATTTAATTCGCGAATGCATCAACGCATATACATTAGAGAAATGAAACATCTGATGACGGTCATAGCATGTATTGTCTTCATAATTGGTTTTAGCCAGGAGGATTACACGGCCAAAAGGGAGCAAATGGTAAAAATGCAGCTAAAAGCGAGAGGCATAAAAGATGGGGCCACGCTTTTGGCGATGCAAGACGTTCCTCGACATCTTTTTGTTCCCGAAAACATGAAGCCGTATGCCTATGCAGATGGTCCACTACCTATAGGAAACGGGCAAACCATTTCCCAACCGTATATTGTAGCTTTTATGACAGAGGCACTGCAACTAAAACAAAATGATAAGGTATTGGAAATAGGCACGGGTTCGGGATATCAAGCCGCCATTCTGGCAAAAATCGTAGATTCTGTATATACTATTGAAATTGTAAAGAATTTGGCCTTTAAGGCCAAAGACCGATTACAAGAGTTGGGTTACGCCAATGTTAAAGTAAAATGGGGTGACGGTTATCACGGTTGGCCCGAAAAAGCACCATTTGATGCGATTATCGTCACAGCAGGGGCCGACAGCATTCCCCAACCCTTAATAGAGCAGCTAAAGAGGAATGGAAGGATGATCATACCGGTAGGACCTCATAATTACACGAGCTATTTGGAGTTGGTTACAAAAAAGAAAAATACGATTACTAAGAAAAAATTGTTACCGGTGCGATTTGTCCCCTTTATCAGGGATAAGAAGTCTGGTGGTGATAAAAAATAGGTAAACATATGAGAGCAAATAACATGGTGATAGGAGGTATTAACGATGATTCTGTTGAGATGGCCGAACGAAAGGGCATTGGTCATCCCGACTCGATATGCGATGAGATCACCGAGCAAATTTCAAGAGCACTTTGTGGGTATTATTTAAAAGAATTTGGAGCCATTATGCACCATAATGTTGATAAGGCCCTTTTAGTTGGAGGGCAATCGAAGCCAGCCTATGGGGGAGGGAAAGTAATACAGCCTATTGCGCTGATCATTGCCGGAAGGGCCACGACTCAAATAAAAGACAAAAAAATTCCTGTTGAAGAAATTGCAATTGAAACCGCAAAAAAATGGATACAAAAACATATCCCACACCTGGATGTTGCAAAGCATATTAAGATCACCTCTAACATACGACCGGGAAGTGCAAATCTCGTCGAGTTGTTTAAACGTTATGGAAAAGGTGAAACCCCATTGGCCAACGACAGTTCATTTGGTGCTGGTTTCTATCCTAAAACTTCTTTGGAAGAGACCATCATTAGGATTGATACCTTGTTGAACGACCCAATCACAAAAATTAAGTTTCCCTTTATTGGGGAAGACACGAAGGTGATGGGTGTTAAAGCCTATTCAAAAAGGTATTTTACCGTTGCTATGGCCATGATCGATGCCTATATCACTGATTTAAGTGATTACATCAGTAAAAAGGAAGCCGTAAAAGGATATATCATCCATAGTCTGGACTTATTTGATGCCGAAGTTGACATCAATACGGCCGATGACTATAATCGCGAAAGCATCTATCTTACCGTTACGGGTACTAGTGCCGAACATGGTGATGACGGACAAGTAGGCAGAGGAAATAGAATCAACGGACTGATTACGCCATATCATCCCATGAGTCTGGAGGCTGTGTCGGGAAAAAACCCACTAAATCATACAGGTAAAATATACAATTATTTTGCCATGGACCTCAGTCGTGCGATCGTAGAAAATAATTTTGCCGATGAGGCTCGTGTCTTTATCGTATCGCAAATCGGCAAACCCATAGATGAGCCACAGCTCTTGCACTTTCAACTAAAAAATAAGAACACTGATAACAAAACCATTGAAAGTTTTGCCAAAGAAAAGCTCAAGGACCTTTCTAAATATTGGAATCGAATCGTATACCAATAGGAATGGGCTCTGAAACCTGTATCATGAAACCTTATTGCCACCTATTTTGAACCGGAACTTAAAGTAGTCATTAACGATCAAATGAAGTCAGTTTTGAGATCTGAGGCCTTTTAGGGTTGGGATACCATGAAAGCCCATCGGATGGATTAGAGGGTTTTTCTGCTAATGTAGAAAGATTGAACATTTATGAAATGACCAATAACAAAAATGACTAAGTCTCATACCATAGGATTGTTCACGGCAACGGCCATTGTTATAGCAAATATGATAGGAGTAGGTATTTTCACAAGCTTAGGGTTTCAACTGGTAGAGACTGTTAATACCTGGTCTATCATTATTTTATGGTCACTAGGGGCATTGATGGCCCTGTGTGGCGCTTTGAGCTATGCAGAGCTCGGAACCTATTGGGTTCGCTCAGGCGGGGAGTACCATTTTCTTTCCAAAGCATTTCATCCTATTTTGGGGTATTTATCCGGCTGGGTTTCCCTTACCATTGGGTTTTCGGCACCTGTCGCATTGTCTGGAATGGCACTGGGCGAATACGTTGCACCTTATCTAGGAGTTTCCAGTATGGCTTTGGCTATTGGTACTATTTTTACCATCAGCTTGTTTCATTCGGTGAGTATTAAAAGGAGCAGCAAACTTCAAAATACCATCACCATGCTAACGGTACTCCTAATTTTGCTGTTCGTGTATTTTGGCTTAACACAAACGCCTATAGAATCGGCAATTCTTTGGGATCAGAGCTGGAAAAAGGAGATAACCTTACCTGCTTTTGCAGTATCGTTCGTTTACGTTTCATTTTCATATTCTGGATGGAATGCGGCAGCTTACATTGTGGATGAAATCCAAGATGTCCGCAAAAATTTACCAAGAGCACTGTTGTTGGGCACGGCTGTAGTGAGCTTGCTTTACTTATTGTTAAACTTTGTGTTTTTAAGTCAGAATTCGTTGGAAGCTATCCGTGGCCAATTGGAAATCGGACAGATTACCGCAATTTCCCTTTTCGGTAAAAAAGGAGGGGCGTTCATTAGTTTTGGAATAGGCTTCATGCTCTTATCGAGTATAAGTGCCATGATATGGGTTGGTCCCAGGGTTACCCAGGTTATGGCCGAGGACCATAGCCTATGGAGATGGTTTTCAAAAAAAACAAGAAACAAGATTCCTTTGCGGGCCATTTGGCTCCAAACTTTGATAACACTGATGTTATTGTTCACCGGAACTTTTGAACAGCTAATGATCTACAGTGGTTTTGTATTGCAATTGTTTGCGGCCCTAGTTGTAGCAGGGGTATTTATAGCAAGACTTAAAAACAAAAGCAAAAGCGGTTTTAGAAGTCCTCTTTTTCCCATACCGCAAATAGTTTTTCTGATGTTGAGTTTTTGGGTGTTGCTCTATTTGGTAATTGCCCAACCCTTAGAATCTGTTTTGGGCCTTCTTAACTTGGTATTGGGCCTCCTGGTGTTTAATCTTGATGATTTCTATAGCAAAAAAATGTCTAAATGATGCAAATTACTGTAAGAGTCACAAATTCAAAAATATCAGCCTTACGTATAGGAAGGTGTTATAAATTGCAGTAGCTTTATAAATTAATCATTAAGCACAACAAGCGTACACTGTCTTTGTAAAGGATAACACCGCATTCAGTATGCCTTAAATATGGCAAGGGTCCATAAAAAACAGGGTTCTAAAGTCTATGGGATGGATATAGTTAATACATATATTCGTTCGTTGTCAGTTATCTGAGAAACCACGTCTACGAATGAAAATTGAAGATATTTTAAAATTAAAAACAGAAGAAATAATTAAAATTCGGAGAAAAAAAGAATTGCAACTTGGCTTCTCGGAATTATTGTTTTATTTATAATCCTGATTAAAGTAACTGACTATTCTAAAACGGGTGAGTTTGATTCAATCATGATTTTACCTGTTGTCTTTTTACCTATAGTCATATCTGAATTTATGAA
>JARFRH010000303.1 GCA_029287355.1 Maribacter sp.
CAATGAAGGATGTGCCGACCGCCTTGCCTAAGGGAATCGTTCAAGCCGCGGTACTTGAGCGGGCAAATTTCTTGGATCTGCTGGTGTACAAGAACAATCAAGAATTTTTAGGGCATCGAGAAGGTATTATTGCCACGGGCAGTTTGCGCAGAAAAGCGCAATGGTTGAATCGCTATCCCACCCATAGCACAACCGATTTAAGAGGGAATATAAATAGTCGTCTTCAAAAATTGGAAGACAATGATTGGAACGGTGCCATTTTTGCTGCTGCGGGATTGCAGAGAATTGGTCTAGAACCTGAAAATACAATAGGTTTGACATGGATGATACCTGCTCCTGCCCAAGGGGCGATTATGGTAGCGGCCTTAGCATCCGATGCATATGTTCTAGAAGCCTGTGCCCAACTCAATCATGAACCTTCGGAAATCTGTACGGGAATTGAACGCGAGTTCCTAAGCATTTTAGAAGGAGGTTGTACAGCACCGATTGGAGCTTTAGCGACTATTAAAACAAATGACGACCTTGAGGAAATTACCTTGAAAGGGGTCTTGTTAACTGTCGATGGAAGGCAAAAACTGGAGGCAGAGTTTACGGTACCTTTGGGAGAGCACCAAAACTTGGCCAAAGAAAGTGCGAATAGTATCTTGAGTAGAGGGGGCAAGCGCCTCATGAGCGAGATGCAGGAAGTAGAACGAAAAACGACTGTTTTTTCAACAAAAAAAATCACTCCCGAGCAGCAGCAACTCTTTACCGATAGCATCAGGGTAGATTCAGATGACTTTGTGAAAATCAGTCCATCGAGAATTCCGGAAGCGCTGCTGAAAAAACCCATTCAAAATGTAGTCATCACAAGTAAGAATGCGGTTGAGTCTTTGCTGACCATAGTAACTTCGGATGAACTTCAATTCGAAAATATCTATTGTGTAGGCAGAAAGACCAAGCGTTTGATAGAACAACGTATCGGAAAAGTGACCCACTCGGAAAATAGTGCCAAAAAGCTGGCTGATTATCTCGTGGAGTTTATAGAGGGTACGGAAGTAACCTACTTCTGTAGCAATATACGTTTGGATGAATTGCCAAGTGTTTTGAAGGACAATAATATTACGGTTAACGAGATAGAAACCTATAAAACCAAACATGATCCCGTTTCATTGGATGCATCCATTGAAGGGATTCTGTTTTATAGCCCTTCTACAATAGAAAGTTATTTATTAAAAAACAAGCCTGACAAAATTGCCTACTGCATCGGGGAAACAACGGCATCAATCGCAAGGAAGTATTTTGATGATGTGCGAGTGGCACGGATTCCTGACTCGGAAAGTTTGATTGAATTGGTGAATGAAAGTTATAGCAATTAGCTTTAGGCTGATGGCTGTTGAAAAATTAAAATGAAAGATTTTAGAAAACCTGTTATTTGGATCAACGCCATTGAAATTGTAAAACAAGTTTATGACTTATCCTATAAACTTCCATCAGAAGTCAAATTACTAGGGCGGCGGTTTCTATTCCGTCAAATATCACAAAAGGTAGCAGTAGAAACAGTGAGATTGAGTTTAAACGTTATTTAGAAATTGCAATGGGTTCTCTTTTTGAATTGGAAACGCAATTGATTATCACTAAAGTATTAATGTTTATTAAATCAGGTGAACTAGAAATCATTTTTAGCTTGCTTGAAAGAGAATCAAAAATGCTAAATAGTCTAATAAGTAAAATAAAAAATAGCTAACAGCCAGCAGCCAATAGCTATCCGCTTGATATGATAAAAAACGACCTATTTCTAAAAGCACTAAAAGGTGAACCGGTAGATCGACCCCCTGTATGGATGATGCGCCAAGCGGGTCGGTACCTTCCCGAATTCATGGAAATCAGAAAAAAGTACGATTTCTTCACGAGGTGCCAAACCCCCGAATTAGCCTCCGAGATTACCGTACAGCCCATCCGAAGGTATGGCATGGATGCAGCGATTCTGTTTTCCGACATTTTGGTGATTCCGCAAGCGATGAATATTGAAGTAGAGATGAAGCCCGATTTTGGGCCGTATTTACCAAAGCCTATTCGTTCTCAAAAAGATTTGGATTCCGTTATTATTCCCGATGTCAATGATGCCTTAGGTTATGTGATGGAGGCTATCAAAGCAACGAAGGAAAAATTGAATGATGAAGTGCCCTTGATAGGCTTTGCAGGTTCTCCGTGGACCATCCTTTGCTATTGTGTACAGGGTCAAGGCAGCAAGACCTTTGACAAAGCCAAAGAACTCTGCTTTACACAACCTACCGTAGCGCACCAGCTACTACAAAAAATCACCGATACCACAATCGCCTATTTGAAAGAGAAAGTCAAAGCTGGAGTAAACGCGGTTCAGGTTTTTGATTCTTGGGGCGGTATGCTCTCTCCTGTGGACTATCAAGAGTTTTCATTTCAATACATTCAACAGATTATCGATGCCTTGAAGGATGAAGCGCCTGTTATAGTCTTTGGAAAAGGATGCTGGTTTGCACTAAGCGAGATGGCCAAATCCGGTGCTTCGGCTTTGGGAGTCGATTGGACATGCTCTGCTCAAAATGCGCGCTATTTAACTGGAGGCAACATTACCCTACAGGGTAATTTTGACCCGTCACGATTATTGTCTCCCCCTTCGGAAATCAAAAAAATGGTCACTCAAATGATCAATGAATTTGGCAAGGACAATTATATCGTCAACTTAGGGCATGGCATTCTGCCCAATATTCCAGTAGAAAACGCCAAGGCATTTATTGATGCGGTAAAGGAATATCAAAGCCCCAAATAAAAAACAAGATAGACCTAGTGTTCTTAGAATTCAAAAATTTTTATCTAGACCCCATCCACGAAAAATATGCATGGCGCATTTGCGATTTTTGCGCGATAAACGAAGAACGACTCAAACGCTTTTTTCCGAAGACCTTAGAAGAGAATCTTACGCCCGATTTATCGAAATACTTTGTAGAAAGAAAAATTAAAGCCTTTGAGGCCAAAGAAGAATTCCTGTTTGTACTGAAGGAAAAAGCAAACCACAGCATAATCGGTTTGATTTACTTGAAAGAACTCGATTGGCAAAAAAAGCAGGGCGAGCTGGCCTACGCCATTAGTTATCAAGCGGAAGGTAAAGGCTATATGACGGAAACTATAAACGCACTTTCCGATTGGGCCTTAAAGAAGCTCCAATTGAAAACCCTTCAAATCATTACGCATAAGAGCAATATCGGAAGTGTTCGTGTTGCAGAGAAATGCGG
>JARFRH010000004.1 GCA_029287355.1 Maribacter sp.
TATATTTTGTATTATTTTTAGTAATCTCGATAACATCTCGTTAACTTAACACGCCTATGAAAAAGCTTTATTTAGTAGTACTTGCCTCAGTATTGTTTTTGTCCTGCAGTAATGATGAGCCCGATACTATACAAGGAGCACCATTGCCAAGTATCGGAAATATTACCTATGATATCGGTGCAATTACGTCCACCTCGGTTATCGTTGAGTTTACATCAATTACCTTTACTAGTGACGGAAGTAAATTTATTTTGGAAATTTGGCACAAAAAACCATCGGATTCGGAATGGTCAATACTAGATATTACCGATGCAGCATCGGAGCCGGAACATCTTTTGGATGGTCTTGAATTGGCGACCGAATATATCATAAAGCCTGTTTTCTCAATAGGTGAATTGGTCAAAGAAGGTGCTGAAACTAGCATCATAACGCTGCCATTTAAATCTATAGAAAGGAAGGACTACGAATTTGAGCAAATACTGTTGCTTTCAGATGATACTTCGGTAGATTTTCAGGCATTTGAATCAGAGCCATCTTTTTATTTAAAGTACGCAAGCGACAGTATTCCAATGATTTACGATGCGATATCCAAGGATTCTTTACTAATTTCTTTTCAGGCTAATAATTCACTTTTCTTTGAAGGAAATGAAGAGTATGTCGAAAAAACCGATACTTCGGTCTCTTTTCAATTTAAAGATTATTATGAAAAAGATTGGAAGACCATGGAAATTTTCAATAGACAACCAAAAATAGAAACACTGACTTCCCAAAATGTTGTTTCCTGTACCGATTTAGATCACACAAAGCTTCTCTTTGAAGGTTTGTTTTGGAATGCCAGAGCATTTTCAGAAATATTGCTTGAAGCTGATGACTATGCTATTTCAATCGAAAATGTTCAAAACCCTTCCATAGCAACACCTGAATTTACGAAAAGTGATTTTATCGAAAATGTAGCCGATGCTTGTGAAACCGGTTTTGATATCCTCGTTGAACTTCCCGTACAAAATAGATTTCATTCTGGCAGTTCTCTTTGGATTTCCTTTCCGAAGGATTTACTTCCCGAAGGAACATATCGATTACAATTCAGTATTATCAATACCGATGAAACTCATACGGCGGAACCTATTGAGTTTGAATTGTCCTATGAATAGGAAGAGCAAATAATTTAACAAAAATAAAAATCCCGCCTAACCGTGGGATTTTTTATATTTTTAAAGAAGCAAAAGTGCCATATGGCCAACCCGTTCCAAAAACTATTCACACGCTTTTTAAAATGGCGGTATAAACATATCTCCAACAAAACCTTTACCCACATTCTGGCTGTTGCCGTTGGGTTATTGGCAGGTTTAGCTTCGGTAACGCTCAAGAACCTCACCTATTTTATTGAATCTTCCTTGGAAAAAGGCATTGTAGTTTCCAGTAACCAACTCTACTTTGTATTGCCCATTATCGGTCTTGCTTTAGTATTCCTATACGTAAAATTCGTTCATAAAGATAAACTCGAACATGCCGTTTCGTCCATTCTGTTTTCATTGTCGAAAAAGAAAGGCATCATTCCTTTTAAAAAGATCTATACCCCTTTAATTACAGCACCTTTGACTGTTGGCTTTGGTGGGTCTGTCGGTTTGCTCGGTCCGGCCGTTGCTTCAGGTTCCGCAATCAGTTCCAATTTGGCCACTGCACTCCACTTGAATTCCAAGACGCGTTCTTTATTGATCGCATGCGCTTCTGCAGGAGCTGTAGCTTCCATTTTTCAATCACCTATCGCTGCCATTATTTTTGCAGTGGAAATCTTTAGCATCGACTTCACCATGCTCTCGGTCATGCCGCTCTTACTAGCGTCTATTTCGGGGGTTCTTACCTCCTATTTTTTTCTAGGGAATGAAGTGCTTTTTGATTTTTCACTGGCAGATAGTTTTCAGGTAAAAGACACCTTGTTCTATATATTGTTGGGAGTCGGAACCGCCGTGGCTTCCATCTATTTTACGAAAATGTACTTTGCGATCCTTTCCTTATTCGAGCCTTTGAAGAGTCCGAAATACAAGTTACTTGTGGGGGGTCTGGCCATCGGTATTATGCTCTATTTCATACCTCCATTATATGGGGAAGGTTTCGGTTTTATTAATAATTTACTTGATGGCAACCACTTAAAAGCCATTGGCACAACTCCTTTCGATAAGTATATCGACAATATATGGGTGGTAATCGCGCTACTTTTTGGTCTGACCATTTTCAAGGCCGTGGCAATGACCACAACCTTTGCTGCCGGTGGCGCAGGAGGAATATTCATACCCACTATGGTTATGGGAAGTGCTTTGGGTAACGTTGTTGCCAAAGTCATCAACAACCTGGGGCTGGGCTTTGCCGTATCGGAAAGTAACTTTACCCTTATTGGTATGGCAGGATTGATTGCCGGTGTACTTCATGCACCCTTGACCGCTATTTTCTTGATTGCCGAAATCACCGGAGGTTACGAACTCTTTGTCCCTTTGATGATTACCGCAGCCATTTCTTACCTCATCACCAAGAATTCCATCAAGCATAACATCTATACACGTGAACTGGCGGAACAAGGGGCATTATTAACCCATGATAAAGACGAAAATGTATTGACCGTCATGAAATTGGACGATGTTATCGAGCAAAACTTCAAAATGGTTAGTCCAAATATGTGCTTGGGGGATATGCTACATGATGCAGTAGCACATTCTACCCGTAATCTCTTTCCAGTCGTAGATGAAAACAAGGCTTTGGTCGGTATTGTTCTTTTAGATGATATTCGAGAATTCATGTTCGAAACAACTTTGTATAAAACCACAATTGTATCAACATTCATGAACAATCCTCCAGAAATTATTTTCTTTGAAAAAGACAATATGAGAGCGGTGATGAAAAAATTTCAAGATAGCGGGGCTTGGAATCTCCCTGTAGTAAAGGACGGGAAGTATTTTGGTTTTGTTTCTAAATCGAAACTACTGACGGCCTATAGGCGTGAATTGATTAATTTTACACAATAAGACAAGGGACATCAAATGAGATACTTCATTCTTCTTATCGTAATAGCATCATTCGGAGCAATTATCTATGGCTTTAATTTGGAAGAGTCTCAAGAAGTATTAGCTAATAAATATATCGGCTCTGGTACACTGGGTTTGTTCCTAATCGCAATGCCTATTTTTCTGTATACCGAAAGCAAAGGCAAAAAATTCAAGGATTATATGCTTACCGA
>JARFRH010000066.1 GCA_029287355.1 Maribacter sp.
ATAGCACACCGAATATCCCTAGGCCAAAGAGGCACCTTTATTGGCAGCTTTCAAAATGCCCGGTCCGCTTGGGAATATGGATTCTTCGGGCCTAAGGTGGTTCGTATTAATTTCGCCAAGCCATCAAGAATCAAGTCCAAAAGCATAATACTGTTTTCCGGGCCTATCTTCATATACGCCTTCGAGCATCACGCCACCTTTTTTCTTTTCAAGAGCGGAAACCAGTTCTTTTATATCGGTCACTTTTTTGCCATCTACATGGGTAATGATAAAACCGCCTCGTATTTGTGTTTTCTGGCGTAATACCCCTGGATACAAATTGACCACTCGCACTCCGCCATCCAAATTCAACTTTTGGGCCGTTTCCTTGTCCAGCGTTTCAAAATCAGCACCCAGATAATTTAGCATTTCTACATTCTCTTTTTTAGAAATATCCGTAGTGCCCTTAACGTTTTCAAGGGTAACTTGAAACTCCTTCTCTTTTCCTTTTCGGTTCACGACAACGGACACCTTGTCGCCCGGTCTATGCTGCGCAATGATTTCCTGTAACCTTGGCGAAGTGGTAACATTTATTCCATCGACTTTGACGATAATATCACCTGCCGCTATGCCCGCCTTTTCCGCGGCACTTTCTTCACCAACTGTTTCGACCCAGACGCCCTCTACGAAATCGATTTTCTTTTCCTTTGCCAAACTGCCGTTCATCGTGGTTATAGTGACACCGAGCATCCCGCGTTGTACGCTGCCATATTTTAAAAGATCGCCAACCACTTTTGTAACAATGTTACTCGGTATGGCAAAACCATATCCTGTATAGCTACCGGTTCGGCTTGCAATGGCCGAGTTGATTCCCACGATTCTTCCGTCAAGGTCTACCAAAGCACCGCCGCTATTGCCGGGGTTGATGGCCGCATCGGTCTGTATAAAACTCTCGACCGCCAATTTCTCTGGATTGATGTTGATATTACGTGCTTTTGCACTTACGATACCTGCAGTAACCGTAGAGTAAAGACTATAGGGGTTACCTACGGCCAATACCCATTCCCCGATTTCCACATCATCGGAATCGACAAACGACAGGGCCTTTAAGTTATCGCCCTTTATCTGTAACAATGCGAGATCCGTGGCAGGGTCCGCACCGATTACGACAGCCTTATATGTTTCGTTGTTATGCAGCGTAACTTCCAATTCCGAGGCATTATTGATAACATGGTTGTTGGTTACGATATGACCTTTCTCATCGATAATGACTCCTGAGCCCGATCCGTACATGGGTTGCTGCGGCATATTATCTGGCATTTGAAAACGGTCGCCGAAAAATTCCCTGAAAAAATCGGGCAATTGTTGTGGCTGCATCCCCTGATTTCCACCACGCGAAGACTGTGTTGATCGAATATGCACCACGGCATCCAAGACTTTTTTGGCGGTATCGGTAAAATCAACCGGTCCGCCTTTAAAATCTTTATTGTTCTTTTCCGTGGATTCATCGGTGCCCCTGTTATCCGCATAAAACTGAATCTGTTCATTTTCCGTGGCAGCCTCTAGGTCGTTCATATCCTTACAAGATGTAATCAACATAGACATCAAGATTATCAATAGTGCGCTTAAACTGAATTCTATATTTTTCATGACTTTTGTGTTAATTGATATTATGATATTTGAACTTTCCATTCTTTCTTGGGGTTTTCGGACAAATCCTTTTTTTCGTTGCCTTTTTCTTCCGGTTTCTCTTTTTCCTGGCCTTTACATCCTATAAATAGCAATACCAAAAAGAGTGTCATTGCAGTTTTCATAGTGTTGAATTTTAAGATGTACGTATTTATTTCAAAAAATCCTTTTTAATTGTTTCTTCGTGGTGTATTCCGGTTGCTTCTCGGCGTGGTTCTATTGCTTCTTCCCCTATTGGCATTATTTTCTTCGTGGTACTGGCGTATGTTATCGCTTCGATACCCTTTTACCCTTTTGTACCTTGAACGCCTTAGATCCAGATTACGGTAGCGCGGCGGTAAGACCTTGCGCCGTACCCAAATACCCCCATCCAAATAAAGATAGCTGCGGGCCGAGAGGTCGTAATAAAAACGATATTCCGGAAAATAGACATAACGCACGACCTCCAATCGGTTCGGATAGAACCACGGCGGAGGCGGCTCGTTGACCCTCGTAGTCATCACCATAGGGCCACAGCTTGCCAATAGCAATAAAATGATAGCTATGAGAAATAACAATAACGACCTCAATACTTCCTTTATCTTGATATCCATCACATTGTCAATTTGAAAACAAAATAAGGGGATGCACTCAATCCTTGAAATGACCTGCATCATTCTGGTCATAAATTCTCAAATAAAATATACTGGCATAGTGAAGTTAATTGGGTAGAATACTACCTAAATAAGAATTCATAAAAAGTCCGAAGGTTTTATTGTGTATCGTATCGCCCTGTTTTTTTTGGTCAACCTTATCCGATAAACCAGGTCTCTCATCGCCTTTATATGTTTTCCACGCCCATCGGTCATCGAATGGCTTCTGGTCGTTTCTCCTGTCAGCAAAGGCATCACACGGTCAATAAGTTGTTGCATCCCCGCAAGTCGTTCTTCGGAGGTCTTGATTTTTCGTATGTTCCCCATGCGATTACGCTGCGCCAATTGCTCATATTTTCCATGGTATCTACTTCAAAACAGCCCTCGGGGGTTTTTGCGCATCATATCGATTTTCATTCCCTCTTTTGTATGTCCGAACACGAATTCCTCTTCTTAGGCTTAGGTAATCGGCACTACATAGGTGGTGTCGTCGATATGGCATTCGATTCTTCCGACCACTTCGCGGTGCAAAACGCGCTCTATCTGATTGACTGTCCATTCCCCTAACATGCCTTAAAAGAGCTGTGGAGTAACCACTTCAAGAGCTGCCTGGCCGGCCGGCCTCACTAAAAAACCATAATAATTTAAAATAATGGCAAATTGGTTATATCTGGAATGATTTAAATCATTTTGAAACAGAAAGACTTAAAATAGCTTTGGACAAACAAGTCGAATCATAAAACTACCACAGCGATGATGCGGGATTATTCAAAAAATTATAAGGCCCTCAATAGGGCCATGAAAAAATTGGGAGCAAGAATCCCAGATACCATGAGCGGTTTTACCAAGTTGCACAAAGCAAGTACAGCAAAGGGCGTACTTACAAAAAAAACCAAAGAATTGATAGCATTGGGCATAGCGATTACGGTACGTTGTGATGGCTGCATTGCCTACCATGTGCACGATTCGCTACAGGCCGGATCGAGTTCGGAGGAGATTCTCGAGACCATTGGTGTGGCCGTAATGATGGGTGGCGGCCCTTCGGTGGTATATGGCTGCGAGGCTATGGAAGCGTTAGATCAATTTGCCGCATTGGAAAAAAATGAAGCAACCGTTACATAAAATGAAGCAACCCGACCCATCGGAAAAACAAGAACCAAAACCACCCTCGGGAGGGCGCGGTATTAGTTGGTTCTATTTTTTTCTGTTGGGGACCATATTGTGGTTTTCCATCTTTTCCAACCCTGTCACGAATACCAGGGAAATTAGCTGGACATTTTTTCAAGATTCCCTTTTGGCGGATCAACAAGTGGAAAAAATCGTCGTCGTCAACAAGGAACTGGCGGAAATCTATGTCAAAAAAAGCGGCACGGCAGGTTCGGGGCAAGCAAAAAATACCAAAGGTCTGTTTCAACTATCCGGGGGTCCAAATTACGTCATGACCATTGGTTCAGTAGAAACTTTTGAGGACAAATTACAAAGAGCGCAAACGGATTTTTCCTCAGAGGATCGAATCGATGTCCATTATGAAAAACGCATCAGTTATATCAATATACTTTCTTGGCTCCTACCTTTGGCCATTATTATTTTCTTTTGGATATATATGATCCGTAGAATGGGCGGTGGTGGCACCGGAGGAAATCCGTTGTTCAATTTCGGGAAATCGACACCTAAAATTTCGGAAAAAGGCACTAAAAGTTCGGCCACTTTCAATGATGTGGCCGGACTTAAAGAGGCGAAGACCGAGGTCATGGAAGTGGTAGATTTCCTTAAAAACCCGGAAACCTATACCAAACTAGGAGCAAAGATTCCTAAGGGCGTCATGCTAGTAGGCCCACCTGGAACAGGTAAGACCCTTATGGCAAAGGCGGTAGCAGGCGAAGCGGGTGTGCCGTTTTTCTCCATATCGGGATCGGAGTTCGTGGAAATGTTCGTCGGCGTGGGTGCCTCAAGGGTACGTGATCTGTTCAAACGCGCAAAAGACAAAGCACCTAGCATCATTTTTATAGACGAGATCGATGCGGTGGGCCGTTCGCGCGGCAAGGTCAATGCTTTTCAGGCCAATGATGAACGTGAAAGTACGCTGAACCAATTGTTGACCGAACTTGACGGCTTTGGCCCCAACACAGGCGTTATCGTATTGGCGGCCACCAACCGCCCCGATGTATTGGATAAGGCATTGTTGCGTCCCGGCAGATTCGACCGCCATATCTATCTAGAATTACCGACCCAAGAAGAGCGCAAGGAGATATTCGGCGTACATCTTCGCCCCTTAAAACTTTCAAAAAAATTGGATGTGGATCTTTTGGCCAAATTGAGTCCCGGATTTTCAGGGGCCGATATCGCCAATATCTGTAACGAGGCCGCCCTTATCGCCGCACGTAAGAAAAAGAAGGAAGTAGCACAATCCGATTTCATGGAAGCCCGTGACCGAATCATCGGCGGAATAGAACGTAAGAGCAAAATCATCTCCCCCAAGGAAAAGGAAATCGTCGCCCATCACGAAGCAGGGCACGCGGTGGTCAGTTGGTATCTAAAAAATGTGGATGCCCTGGTCAAAGTATCCATCATTCCGCGTGGAAAATCGCTGGGTGCCGCTTGGTACTTGCCCGAAGAGCGGCAGATCGTGACCAAAGCTCAATTTTTGGATCAAATCTGCGCCGCGCTGGGTGGCCGTGCCGCCGAAGAAATCATCTTTGACGAAATCTCCTCAGGAGCATTGGACGATCTCGAAAAAGTAACGAAACAGGCCTATACCATGGTGGCATACTATGGGTTAGACAAAGAAATAGGCCCCATTAGCTATTATGATTCCACGGGGCAGAACGAGCGCATGTTCGGAAAGCCCTACAGTGAAAAGATGGCGGAAATGATCGATAAGGAAGTACAGGAGCTCGTGATCACGGCCTATGAACGCACCAAGAACTTGTTGACCGAACATAAGGAACAATTAGAAAAACTGGCACAACTATTATTGGAAAAAGAGGTCGTAGAAATAGAAGATCTAGAACGTATACTGGGTAAAAGGGAAATCGAAGAATTGGTAGAAAATACAGAATAACAAAAGTAAACAGATAAACAAGAATTTATTATGGAAAAAACAAAAGAAGTACTCTACAACGAAGACCTACATTTTGAACACCGACAATGGCAATCCGAACTTGCCTTTTGGGAAGACGAACTAAAATCGTTCAACAAGCGATTAAGCGAGCTCGTAACCCGTTGGACAAAAAAGGAGGTACTTGTCAAACTGGAGCATTATCAAAATGAATTTGTGCTCCATAATGGAATCATTGACAAACTAAAGGAGGAAATTGAAGTACATGAGACTCGAATCGCTGGCCAAACTAAAACCGGTCATGATGCCCTCGATACCGAAATGACCAAAAAACATCTTGAGTTCCGTGATAAAATGGAAACCCAACGGCAGATTTATGCTGATCTGAAAAAAGAGTTCTTTCGATTTTTGTCCACGTATATGTAGTAATACTATTTTGAGATCGAACTGGCCTATAGTTGCCATTGGTCACCATTGAATATTGTCTTCTTCCTTTAGATTTTCGCAGGACTGATACAAGTCATTGTGGTGGCTTCTGGGCGGTGCTATTTTTATGCCAATACATTTTAAAATTGCAATCATGAAAAGAAGTATAATATTCGCAATAGTTTCAAGCCCTATACTATTTAGCGTATTCAACAGTTGTAAGCAACCTGTAAAAAAGGACATTAATGCCATCGAAGATAATATAGAGGAAGCTGCACAAAACTTGGGCAAGGCAGCAAAGCAGACCCAAGAAGAAATCAAGACCGATATTGAAGCGGATTGGGAAAAATTCAGGTCTGAATCCGAAATCGCGATCGACAATACCGAAACCGAAATCAAATCACTACGTGAAAAAATTGCAATAGCGGGTAATCAAGAGCGTGAAGAATTAAAAGAAGGGCTTGATACCCTTGAGCAAAAAAACAAAAAGCTTAAAGAAAGATTGGCAGAACGCAGCCGTAAATTCAAGGAAAACCTGATCGAGTTCAACGAGACTGCCAAAGAAAAGCAAGAAGAGTTCGAAAGGGAGTTTCAACACGATATAAAGGAATTGGGTGCCGCTTTGAAGAATCTATTCAAGGATAATGTAGATTAGAAATGCCAAACATTCTAATTACGGATACAATAGAACATGTGACTAAAAAGAAAATAAAAAATTGGTGGATTTCTTTAGTAGCAGGTATACTTTACATTTTTCTTGGAATCTGGATACTTCGAACTCCTTTGGAGAGCTATGTTTCGTTGAGTCTCATTTTCAGTGCATTTATCGTTCTTTCGGGCATTTTTTGGATTGCCCTTTCTATTTCGGTCAACGAAAGTCTGTCTGGCTGGGGTTGGTTTCTGGTCGGGGGCATTCTTGAACTGGTCATAGGTACACTTTTGTTAATGTATCCTGCGATTTCCCTAACCATTCTGCCCTTTTTTATTGGCTTTTGGTTGCTGTTCGGAGGTATTATGGGTATCGGTAGCTCAATTCAGTATAAATCTTTGGGCGGCCGAAACTGGGGGTGGCTTTTGGTTCTAGGCATACTCACGGTACTGTTTTCAATTTTACTGCTCGCCAATCCCATTTTTGCGGGAATCAGTATTGTTTTTATGACCTCCTTTTCATTGATTACCCTAGGTATTTACAGGATGGTTTTTGCCCTTAACTTAAGGAGGATTCATAAAAGTAGTATAAAACACAACTAAGTGGCAGTCGCTTACCGGCTTCTTAATATTCATTAAGTCGCACAATTATGGAACTTACAATTCTTAGACCGGTTATATCAAAGCTAGCCAATTGGCGTATGTCTCTATTTTTGGGCATTCTGTTTGTTTTATTGGGTATTGCAACACCCCTATTATCAATTAAGAACTATGGGGTATTATCCATTTTCCTAGGTACGATGATTTTATTTTCAGGTGGGGGGGAAATCACGTTTTCCTTACTGAAAAGAAAACGCATCAAAGGTTGGGGCTGGTTTTTGGCTGCCGGTTTTACTGATTTTTTAATTGGGATACTATTTATCTATACCCCTGTAATAACCTTCTCGATTTTGTCGCAGTATGTTGCATTTTGGCTCCTATTCAGGTGTATAATGGCAATTGGCGTTTCTGTAGCACAACAGTGTCCGGCTGTTCTACCCTGGCAATCCCTTTTGATATTTGTTTTGGCTACCTTGGGGTTCGCGTTTTATATATTGATGTATTCAATTTTTGACGTCACAAATGTTAGGAAAGCACTACCTTTCTTTTGTATTTTATTCGGTATTTGGAGGATTCTCTTGGCAGTAGGGCTTAAACGGATACACCGTTGAATTTAGCCAGAAGATGCAGATGATCCCTTTCTCAAAAACGGGCTGACAAA
>JARFRH010000076.1 GCA_029287355.1 Maribacter sp.
TTCAGTTGTTTTTTATTTTTTTGGTCGGATGAAATAATAGCGGTTAATGTTGTCGGAGTTGGCTTCTATAATATCAGGAAAACCATCATTGTTTAAATCAGCTGCGATAATATCGTAGGTGTCAAAAGCTTCTTCATGAAGTGGATGTCCTTGCCATTGCTGCCCATTTTCACTATTGAAATACACAAAATTGGGACTTTCTGAATTCCCAATGATGATATCCATATGATTGTCTCCATTAAAATCGGCCAAGGAAACGGCATAGCTTTCCGCTTCGGTGGAATCAAAGACTACCGATTCGCGAAAAGGATGCTCGGCATTTCCAAAATAGACGACATTGGGTTCTCCAATATTTGCCGTGATGATATCTCTTAAACCATCACCATTAAGATCCCCAATACTTATTGAGCGTGTTTCATCGCTACCGGTGCCAAAGGAAATTTTCGAATTAAAACCAAGCTTGCCGTCATTCAGATACACGAAATTGGGTTGGCCATCTCTATTGGCCAAGATGAGATCTAAGTCATTATCTCCATCCATATCCGCTGCTTCCACATCAATAGTCGAATCATCGGAACTCCCAAAGTTCATAGGTTCTTTAAAAGTACCACTCCCGTCATTCAAACAGATTTCATTGGCACGACCCCGATTGGTAATCAATATATCGATAGCACCATCTTGATTTAAGTCTGCCAAGGTCAAATTTCGGGTAGGGGCATAGGTTTCGCCAAAAGAACCACTATAGGTAAAATTGCCTTCGCCATCATTTAAGAAAAGCGCATTGGGTGCCATATCATTTCCAACTGCAATATCAAGGTCGCCATCATTATCAAGATCCGCTAGCTCGGTGGCGTAGGTCGTTTCACGTTTTGAACCCAAATCATTCTCCACGGTAAAAATGCCCCTACCATCATTTATGAATATCCGGTTTTGACCAGGCCAATGTCTTCCGTTGGCAACTAAAATATCATTGTCTCCATCACCGTCGATATCTCCGCTGGCCACTGATGCAGTGCGTTCTTGATAGGTGCCTAAAATAAGACGGCCACTGGTTCTAATTTCGGTTTCCTGTGCGGAGCCAAAAACACCGGTTATACAAAATAAAATGCCAAAAAAGGCTGATTGTTTTTTCAATACGTTCCTTTTGAAAGTTGTTCTAAGTACTCTAAATTCTCTCTAAATATAGGGTAAATTATGGTTGAAGGGAATACTGAAAGCCTTATGCAGTAGAATATTCGTTTCAGTTGGCCTTCTGCTATTTTTTGGCTGTTCTGCAGGGATTTTCGCAGTTGTAGGGCGAAAACAATACTGCAGAAATAAAGCGCCAACTGCCAAATAATGCAACCAGTAGGGCTGGGCACCTTCAAAATCACCGCTGATTTGTACAACATAGGTCAAGATCGGCACCAAACACACATAATAGAAATTGTTCAACTGCCAAGAGGTATTAACTGCTGTAGTTTGAAGAGAGCAACCACAATCATAAGATATGCCAATGCCCCACTCATCAATTTGATTGCAATAAGTGGAATGGAATTAAGATATTCTGTTCGCGGATCCTCTTCAATTTTTAAAGTGCTCAATTAGTTCCAAAACAATCCAGTCAATTGATAATAGTGCTATTATGATCAAGACCCAATGCCACCATTTCAAGTTAATATTTTTTGCAATCGGATATTCAACTAAAGTCCAAACAGCAAAGTAGTTATACCAAACCCACCGGGCACTTACATTATAAAGTAGAAGTACAGCCATTCCGATTGTAACTACTATCATTACAAAAACGAAGCGTTCGATTTCTTTCTTTTGCATTTCTTTCGAGCCTCTGTTCATGGTTGCTGTTCCTTGCTTCTTTGATTCATTTTTAATGACTGCCAACGTTCGAGGGTATGAAAGGCTGCATACGATATCTGAGCAAGTAGTGGGCGAGATGTAGCGATGGCGGTGCTGTCTTTTCAGTTTCGCTCCTAGCCGTCCCCTATGCGCGGGATTAATTTCTATGTTTAGTATTTCGTGTTGAACATAAAAAATTTGGTGTTCTTCGCAAACAGGAACAAACTTTTGATTTAGCCGTTACTATAGGTATTTACATATCGTGTTGTGCACTGACTTTTAGTGGTTCCAATGCTCCCTGTCTATCCGATAAATATTGAAAGAATTTATTTTTTTTTCAAAAGACATTCCATTTTTTAAGGCGACTTTTTCAGAGCTTAAGTTATCGACATGTATCATTGAGATTAACGAATGAGCAAAATCGTTCTCGAAAGCATAATTCTTACATTTAATTGCAGATTCAGATGCAAAGCCTTGATTCCAAAATTCTGGAAGGATGGAATAACCGATTTCTAATCGCTCGATATTTTCAATAGTTTGAATTAGTAGACCACATTGACCTACGAGTCTGTTTGATTTTTTATCAATAAGAACATTCATTCCTCCCAATTCATTTTCGTATCTATGAAATGCTTTGTCAAACCATATCTTACATAATTCAAATTCTGAAAGCTTTGGGTCAAGGTCTAAATATTGCGCAACATTTTTTGCCTTAAACAAGTCCATCCAAGAATCGAAATCCTCTGATTTCAATAGTCTAAATTTTAATCGCTCGGTTTCTTGTCCTGTGAGAAGGTATTTCATTATTTAGTTGGTGTACAACAGGCAAATATCCGCAATGCCTTAAAAATCCTATAAAAAAAGGAGATGTACAAGTATTAAGGGCAAATAGAGCGATGCAACCAGTATGAGTAGTTTGCAACTATTTATAACCTTTTGATTTTTTTAAAATGGCTTTTGGTTGAGAAATCCGAACATAAAAAAGCCGTACTTAAGAGTACGGCTTTTTCAAACTATCAACCAATCTACAACCTAGTTTTGTTTCTTTTTACCTTGATGACCATGACCTTTCCTGCGTTTACCCTTTCCATGTCTACCTTTTCGGTGTTGCATCTTTTCCCATTTTTCATATTGCGTATCCGAAAGAATTTTCTTCATTTCTGCCTTTTGTGCTATCTGGCGGTCTAGACGTGAATTGCTCAAAGCGTAGCGTTCTTCAGAAGTGGGTTTTTTTGCTTCCCCAGTTTCTTTTTGTGCCTTGCGTTCTTCCATTTTGGTTTTGCGCAATTTTGCATTTTCCAATTGTATCGCTTTGATCTGTTCTTGCTGCCTTTCAGTAAGGTCCAAAGCTAAGGTCATTTTTTTGGTTTGTAAGGTTGCCATTTGTTCTGGGGTCATATCTTGCATCCCGGTTCTTGCTCCTCTTTCTCTTGAGGAACTTGGTTGTGCCATTGCAGTGAACCCAATCAGAAGCATTGCTGCTAAAACTACTTTTTTCATGATAAATGATTTTTTGTCATTTCCCTGTAATGGAAAATCTGGTTTTTAATGATTTCTGTAGCTATGACTTGCCAACCATAAATTGGTTTAATACATTTTTTGATATTGTGAATATTTTAACGAGATGATAATTTAATCTAAACCCGCTGTCCTTTGGGGCAAGGACTGGCTATCAATCAATTTTCAAAATATTCTGTATAATATAAAAAGCGGCATGAGTTTGGGGAAACTCATGCCGCTTTTAAAAGTAGGTGTTTTCAAGGTGAACACTTTTAGGGTTTTGGGAAACCCTAAGGGTATTCAAAGTATCTTCTAGTTCAAGGTTTTATCCGTTGAAACTTGTTCTATTGTGTTCTCTGCCAAATCTGTATTTTGAATCGTATTGACATTTCCAAAGTTATAGTAGGTTACTACTGCAAGTAAAAGACTTGCGAAATACAGGGCACTTTTTACTTTATATGACATGATGATTTGGTTTTTAATTCTGAAGCTAATCTACTTCGGATATGTGCACAAAAAAGCCCATTGTTGCGAAATGGCCCTTTTGTGATGTCAAAAGATAATTTCTTGTGGTATAGCGTTTTCCTTCATCGGATTTTGTTTCCGTTCATCGATGTACTCTTGAAATCAGGTGTTTCTGATTTTCTTATTTCGAGTCTAAAGTGTATTCAATTCGCCCAGCTGTTTCCTGTAAATGGAACTTTTTCATACCACAGCCGTTCTATTAGTGACATGTTAACTTCCTTAGTACTACTATTCGGGTTCAGCCAGAGCAAAGGAACGGACATTCTATTAACCCGTATTTACGCAGATTGATTTCCAGTGCCTCCCTATTTTTTTTTAGTAATGAGCATATAGGAAGCTGCTCAATACGGATATTTTTGTCTTTATACTGTAACATTTTCGATTTTGAGAAGTCTTATAAGTAGAGAATTTTCATTTAGTAATTTTCTGAATTAGTCAAGATAAAGTCGCATACTGTGGTTGGTGTTTGCGGCTTTATTTTTTTATGAGTCCTGAGAATCATCGATAAATCGCATTTGTCTTCGCAATTCGTCGAAAACCTTCAAATTTATTGCCTTAAAAATTCGAGCATCTTTCTGCTGAAATCGCAAGAAATCAAGTATTAGATTATGAATTTGACATTCCTGCGCTATTGTTCTTGCGCATGTGTGCATTTTGCCTAAAAACTGGAAGAACACCCCTATAAGGTAATAAGGCAATAACAAGACAAACCGGCGTTATTATATCTCATATATAATCGAATAACGATATGAACAAAAAGAATTTAGCTTTAGCTATCATAATGGGACTATCATTTGCGAAGGGAGTTTTCGCTGCAGACCCTGAAACGGAAAGAGAAAAGTTTGACATTAATTCTATTAGTTATATACAAGAAGAAGATAAAATCGAATTAGGTTTTGATGTGGCGGATTATTTGCCGGAAGGTTTTGACCCGTACAAACAATACGTTGATTTGAATAGTATTGAATTTATTGAGGACACCGATGTTCTTAATCTAGATATCGCAGCGAATTTACCGGAAGGATTTGACGCCTACGCCAATCCAAAAGGAATCGAAGGCATTAATTATATCGATGAAAACGATACAATCGTTTTAGATTTCAATGCGAAGGAATATTTACCTACTGGTTTTAATGCATATATAAAATAGAAGTACGAATATTTAAGTTGCATACTTAAAAAGACCCCTGAGTGAGGGGTCTTTTCTTTTCTACTCTTTTTTCGGTCTTATCCATTTGTATATGATGATGGAATCCTGTATTTCATGTTTTCGGTGCAATAGCGGGTCAGTGACCGTAGAAGTACCCATATATTTGATAGATGAAAAGTCCGATACCGGCAATAACCAGATAAAAGTTGGCCGCCTTATAAAATGCGCCATAGCTCTTTTTGGATTTCCATTTGGTAATAATAAAAACGATGGGGATGAGTGCCAAAATCTGACCTAGTTCAACACCGACATTGAAGCTTATTATTTTTGATAGGAACTGCGAGGTTCCCACTTCAAAAGATTGCAGCCTCGTAGATAGCCCAAAGCCATGAATTAATCCAAAAATAAAAACCATTAATAACAGATTTGGAGATTTGTTTTTCAAGTATTTTTCGAAACCTCCCAAATTCTCAAAACCCTTGTACAGGACACTTAAGGCAATCACGGCGTCAATCAAGTGTTCGTTCGCTTGTATGCCCAAATAGGTTGCTCCAATAAGCGTAATACTGTGACCTATGGTGAATACCGTTATAAAACGTACAATATCTTTAAAGTCCTGTAAATAAAATATAACGCCGGCTAAAAACAGCAAGTGGTCATAACCTGTGACCATGTGTTTCGCACCAACATAGATATAGGATAGGAGACCACCGTTATTCAATATTTCTTGATCCCCTGAACTTACGCCATGGGCCGCAAGTAATAAAGGGAATAAAAGGAGTGCGGAGCTTACTAATTTTTTCTTTGCCAATGTGGTCATTTAATTCTTCCTATTAAACCAAAAAAACAGTATCCCTACCAACAAAAGACTCCCAATCCAATAGACGTAAGAAGGGATTCCTTCTTCCTCTTCGTCTGTATGGGTATGGGTATCCGCACCGTGCCCATGTGTTACTTCAAAGGTCAGTGTAGTCCAGTTTGACTCGTGTGTGAATCCTTCCTCTTCCGTATTGACCAAGTGTATGGTTTGTAAATACCATATGCCATCCGCCGTAAGCTTTGCGGTTACTATTCCGTTCGTATCCGTACGAAGTTGTTGTCCAGAAGTATGTTGGTGGGGCTCCTCTGCATCGGTCGTGTCATGAGTATGCTCTGGTTCCGCTGCCACTTGATGGCTATGACTTTGCTCTGATTCATCAGCATGACGATGTTCTGGTTCTGTTTTGGCATCAAGGCTGTGTCCATGTTCCGATTCTTTGTCATGGCTATGCTCGGCCGTTTGATTATTTTTTTCCTCATGACTGTGACCATGTTCAGTTTCTTCGTCATGGCTATGTCCGTCTTCATCGATACTGTCATGGCTATGGTCTGCCGTTGGACTATCTTCACCGTTATCAGTATGCTCATGTACCGTCTCTGTGTCAGCGCCTTCATGACTATGTCCATGTTCTGTAGCGCTATCTTGTTCATCCCCGTGGCTATGTCCTTCATCCGGTGCCTTAAAGTTTGCATAAACCAATTGATTGGCCAAGGGTTGACCGTTCAATAGCAGTTTGACTCTTAAACTGTCTCCTGTATTTAAATCATACGGATTATCAAGTGGAATAAATTCAATCGGATATCCTAAGGTCGTTTGCCAATCATTGGTTCTTTTGTCTCCAACCTGAAAAATAGTTTTAACATGTTTGGAATACTTTTCTACGGCGGCATCCTCTAGTTTATCGTTTTTACGACGCCAATCTAACATATCGAGGATACCCTCATGTTCCAGATAGGTGTTAAAAGCTATAGCATCCATTTCAATGGAGCGAGAAGCGGTAGAAACTCCTGCCACCCAAGTGCCTGCTTCGCCAGTTTGAAAATTTAAAAGGGTTACACTGTCTTTTTCACTCCACTGTGATCCATCTACCTCAATTCTGTTGCCGTTTCCTACCAAACTGGCATCGAGCATACGATCGCGATCTATAACATTTTCACTCTTGTCGAAAGTGCCATTGAACAAGTTGATGGTGGCCGATGTATCGGGCTCTAGAAAATAGGTGTCCAACTTAAGGTACATGACGTGACTAGTGAACAACACAAAGGCAATCAGGGCAAAAAATAATTTTTTCATCTATTGATTTTTAAAGGTGCTCATGTATCTTCAATTTTAACAAGCAACATTTCGGTTGATGTCTAAAATTATAGCAATAATGAAATTGTATGATTTCAACGAATGTTAAACATAGCGTTTAAAAATAGTAAAAAATCATAGGACAGCAGAGGCAGTTGTACTTTATTCGATTTGGGGCATTATAGTTTTGATAAATCAAGGAACAAATCGAAATTCGGTTTGAATACCAATAATATTCTCATACATCAGAACAATAATGGAATCACAAATTGAAACATGAGGATTAGTAATCCAACGGCAATAAGGTTTAATATGATTCCAACACGAGCCATTTCATGCACCTTGATATAACCACTTGCAAAAACGATGGCGTTGGGTGGGGTCGCCATAGGTAACATAAAGGCGCAACTACTCGCCATAGTCACCGGAATTAGTAGATAGAGTATCGGAATATCCAAACCAATAGCGATGCCTGCAACTACAGGTGCTAATACCGCCACGAGTGCTACATTGCTCATTAACTCGGTCATGAACAGCATTAAAAAGATAAGCAAAACTGCGGTAAATAGTATACTGATGTTACTCTCAGCGATAGCAGCTGAGACCATATCAACTATGCCGCTGACAGCCATGCCTTTGGCCAATGCCAGTCCGCCCCCGAAAAGAATCAAAATACCCCAGGCCAATTTTTGGGTGTCTCTCCAATGGATAATAAAATCTCCCTTTTTGATATTGTACGGAATAGCGAACATGGCAATCGCACCTGCCATACTGATAATCGTGTCGTTCAATTTAAGGTCTGGCAGTATGCCATTGATTACCGTTCTGAAAATCCATAGAAATATCGTTACCCCAAAAATGGTCAATACCATTTTTTCCTTACCGGTCATCAGACCTAATTTTTTGAGTTCATCATTGATCACCTCTTTTGAGGCGGCGAATTTCAAATGTTCGTTCGGAAACATCCATTTGACCATCACCAAATAAATGATGGTAATCATTACTATCGAAAAAGGCAACCCAACGAGCATCCACTTTAGAAAAGAAATTTCAATGTTGTATTCATTTTCGAGTAATCCGATCATCACTGAATTTGGAGGTGTGCCTATGACGGTTGCGATTCCACCGGCGTTAGCGGAAAAAGCAATGCCGAGCATTACGCTCAACGCAAAATTTTGATCGCTTTTGGTAAAGCCGTCTTCATCATTTACGAGTAGACTAATAACCGACATGGCAATAGGTAACATCACCACGGTAGTAGCGGTATTACTAATCCACATACTTAAGGAAGCCGTGGCGATCATAAACCCTAAGACTACCTTATTAGGGGTCGTTCCTGTTATCTTTATAATATTGAGGGCAATACGTTTATGCAAATTCACCTTTTCCAGCGCCAAAGCCAGTACAAAACCTCCGAAGAAAAGAAATATAATAGGGCTCCCATAATTTGAGCCGACATCACCAACTGGCATAATCTTTAATAACGGAAAGAGCAATAAAGGCAATAGGGCCGTAACCGATATGGATGTCGCTTCCGTAATCCACCAGATAACCATCCAAACCGCAACAGCGATGACTTTATCGCCTTGTCCAGAAACCAAATCAAATGGTAGGTTTAGGATAATAAAGAAGAGAATCGGACCTAAAAAAAGCCCAAGTTTTTTACTTAAGTGCATAGTTGGTAATTATTGGCTCTAAACTATGTTTTTTCTTTTGGTTCTGAGCCCATAATGGGCATTTATTATTTTTGCTCTTACTTAATAAACAATCGAATCAGAGGCAATGTGAGGTAGTTCGTAATTGCCATAATCAATCTGAATCTGACCATCTTTAAGTGTTTGCCTTCCCTTGTAGTCGACCTTGGATTGATAGAGATAGACCTTTTGCAAATTTTTAAAATGAGTAAGCTTCTGAAGATGTGCCTCTTCAAAATCAGTAGTCGTTAAATTAATAGATTTCAAATGTTCTAAGGAAGCTAGTGCCTCAATGTGCTGCCCGGTAACCGATGTATTGTCCAATTTCAAAATAGTAAGGTTAGGAAAAAGGGCCAGTTGCTCAAAAATAGCATTGGTCACTTTGGTACCTCCCAAATCTAATCGTGCGATTTGGTTCTTAATAGGAAGTAGGGTTTTAAAATCGCTATCTCCAAAAGAGGGTTTGTTGAGTGTGGAAACGCTCAAAAAATTTGAGGTTTTACTGATGAGGTCTATGTGTACACCAGTTTTTTCGATGGCAGTAATACTATCTTGAGAAGCCGCCTTAATTTCAATATCGGGATAATCCTTATCGTATTTTTCAGGAAAAAAGGAAAGGAACAGATCTTTCTCAAGCCCTAATTCTTTAATACTTCCATCAAAAGGGTACCCCGCATCGACCCAAGCACCTACTAATTTGATTTCCTCATTTGTAGGTTGTTTTTTTCCTTCTGGCGGCATATGGTCATCGTCTTCAAAGGGCAAATTCATTCGGGTAAATAATTCGCTTTTCGAAGCATTTTCCGAGACGACCACTTCGCCGTTTTCTCCTCCCTTTAGTATTCCTTCTTCCGTGTGTAAGAGCAATTCCCCTTTGTTTTTCTTCGGATTGTGACAACTCACACAATTGTTGTTTAAAATTGGTTTAACGACATCTTCATAAATAAGGGCATCCTCCCAATTATCTTCGTTCAATTCGATTTTCTTTTCCTCAAATGTTTCGAAACCCAAAGCCGATTTTACGGAATTGGGCAATGGTTCGATCAGATAATCTTCTCCATGGGTAATGTTTCCACCTTGGTGGCCAGTGAACGAAATCAAAATAAAGAAAACGACCGAAAGCGCCAGTACAGGTACTTTGCTAAGAAAATCCAAGAGCTTTAATCCCTTTAATTTGCCATACATCAAGAATGAAAATAACGCAGTGGCAATACCAGACCACAAATGCCACTTCACGGTATCAAAAGTATAGCCTTCGCCCAAATATTGAAGATAACCGGTGATGCAGGCTATGGTCGCACTGATTGCACCCCACAAATACACTAAAGGAATCACCTTTTGATATTCCAAACGTTTTCTATCATACCATTGTAAAAGCAGGCCTAGAATAATAAAGCCGATGGGCAGGTGAACGATAAGCGGGTGAAGTCTCCCCAAGAGTTGTTTTAGAACATCCATCATAGTTGATTATTCAATATTCAAACGTTCTTTAATGGCTTTCATCATATATACATTTGCTTTCCACTGGTCTGCAACCGGTACTCGGGTGTAAGGTAGTGTAGGCATATAATCTGCAGGGCCGAATTCTGTCGTCATGGTAAACATATCTTGGGTTTTCCATTTCTGAAGGATGATTTTTTCCCAAATATCCATATGACGGTCTACTGCTTTTTTCCATTCGGGTGCTTCCGGGTCATTGACTTGTGGGCCTTCTGCATGGCCTACACGAGCATGAATGTGATGCGAACGCTCCAATACTTCCCTAAGATCAGCATCTTGATTTTGCAATAATGATTCATGAACGACCATCCAGTGGCTAATGTCCAAAGTCATTTTCAAATCAGGAATGGCTTGAATATATTTCTTGGTATCCGGTAGGTTGTAGCTGAATCGCCCGCGATGCGTTTCATGATAAATGGGGATATCGTGTTCTTTTGCCACTTTGTTGGCAGCGTCGATAAAGGCTTTGTTTTCTTCGAAGGTATAAAAGTCATTGCCCGTATGGCAATTGATATAGGCCGGATTCCATGCAATCAAGGTCTTGAAATGTGCGGTATAGGCTATTAGACTTTCTTCGAAGGGCAACGTTTTATTGGTTCCATTCAAAAAACCAACTTTCAGGTCATGTTTTTCTAGAGCAGCCTTTAATTCCACTTGGCTTTTTTCATCTGAAGGAAACCAAGTTTCGAGTCCATCGTAACCCGAAGTTTTGGTCTTTTCACAAAAGGCATCCCAAGAAATTTTACGTCCCCAATCGGTTTGAAAGAATTCGAGTTTTTTTTGTTGGGAATAGGAGGTAGTAGAAAGAAAAATAGTTAGTAGTATTAGTATTGTCATATTTTGGTTTTTCTTTTTAACGTTTTTTAGGGTTCGCCTACAGTGGGGAGGAGTTACTGGATATTTTTTGTTGTGGTGTGGGGGGGTGCGGGAGTGTGTCGGTGGTG
>JARFRH010000108.1 GCA_029287355.1 Maribacter sp.
ATAGATTTCTTCTGGTATTTGAAGAAAATTACTTGGTTGGCTTTTATCGGTTTTATTGCAGGTGCGGCCGTGTTTGTTTTAATGCGAGATTTTGTGCTTCACGGATAATTTAATCGCTAAAACGCCGTTATAAAGGCAAATTAAAGAATAGAAACTATATGTCATTATTACAAAACTTGGCACAGGACCCTGAAATGGGCGATGTATTATCCGAGGAAAAGACACTTTCAGTTATCGATTTGATTTTTAGTGGGGGCACCGGTAGCGTTGTTATTATATCGGTGTTGTTCATTATGCTTTTCGTTGCGATGTATATTTATTTTGAGCGCATCTTCGCCATAAAGGCGGCGTCTGAAATAGATGGTAATTTCATGAACCAAATTCGAGATCATGTCACCAATGGCAAACTTGAGGCCGCCCAGATGTTGTGTGCCCAAACCGATTCGCCTGTTGCGCGATTGACCGCTAAGGGGGTTTCTAGAATAGGAAAACCTTTGGACGATATCAACACGGCTATTGAAAATGCAGGTACGCTAGAAGTCTATAAGCTGGAGAAGAACGTCAGTGTTTTAGCCACCGTTGCCGGTGCTGCACCAATGATTGGCTTCTTGGGAACCGTAATTGGTATGATTTTGGCATTCCATGAAATGGCCTCAAGTGGAGGTCAGGCAGAAATGGGTTCTTTGGCTTCGGGTATTTATACGGCAATGACAACAACTGTTGCAGGTTTGATAGTTGGTATAATCGCCTATATCGGATATAACCATTTGGTGAACAGAACCGATAAGGTAGTACATAAGATGGAAGCCAATGCTGTGGAGTTTTTAGACCTTTTGAATGAACCCCTATAACTTTCGGATATGAAATTGAAAGGAAGAAATAAGGTAAGTCCAGACTTCAGCATGTCGTCGATGACGGATATTGTATTTCTGTTATTAATATTTTTCATGCTGACCGCCAACTCGCCAAATGCTTTGGATTTATTGCTGCCAAAAGCAAAGGGTAAATCAACGAATACGCAAAACGTTTCTGTAAGTATTGATAAGAACCTTCAATATTTTGTGAATAACGAACGAATTAACGGAGAATACATTGAAATTGAATTAAAAAAAGCACTGCGAGGACAAGATAAACCCACAATTATCCTAAGAGCTGAAGAAAGCGTCGCCATAAGAGAGGCGGTCAATGTTATGGACATTGCAAATAGGAACAATTATAAAGTTATTTTGGCCGTGCGACCCAATTGATGCCAATTCAGCAATAAAATAAGGCATATAATTAGTTTCTTTTTCGTCCATATTTCTCCAACAAAGCTACCCGTAGCTTAGGCTATGCTGATATATTTTGTATTAAAAGCACAAAAAAATATCAAATTAATAATACGAGATTCAAAACTGAATAGGCATTATGTCCTTCTTAGACACGAGACACAAGAAAAAATCCTTTACACTGACAACCTTATTGTTAAGTGTACTTCTCCTCGTATTATTCTATATCGGCCTTACTTACATGGATCCACCTATTGAAAATGGAATTTCAGTCAATTTCGGTACTACCGACTTTGGCAACGGCCGTGTTCAACCCAAAGAAAAAATACAATCAGAACCTTTAGATAAACCCCCTGTAGAACCCACAAAACAAGAAGAGGTGGAAGAAGAAATTGTTGAAGAGGAAGTGGTCGAAGAAGTTCCCGAAGAAGTTACTGCCAAAGAAGCGCCTGCTGAAAAGGTATTGACCCAAGAAAACGAAGAGGCAATAAAAATCAAGAAAGCTATAGAAGAGAAAAAGAGAGTGGAAGAGGCTGCCAAGGCAGAACAAAAAAGAAAAGAGGATGCCGTTAAAAGAGAGAAAGCTAAAGCTGCTAAAATAGCCCAACAGAAAAGAGATGCTGAGGAGAAAGCTAGGCAAGAGCAAGAGGCTAAAAAGAAAAAGTTGGATGAATTGATGGGAGGCCTGAATAAGTCTGACGGTACTGCCTCAGGCTCTGAAGGTGATGATAATACGGCGGGGGATAAAGGCCAGCCTGATGGGGATCCCTATGCGACCAGTTATTATGGAAGCCCTGGTTCTGGGAGTGGTACAGGAGGTTACGGACTAAATGGTCGTTCTTTGGTCAGCAAAGGCAAGGTTCCACAAGAATGTAATGAATCTGGTCGGGTTGTTGTCAAGATCATTGTTGACAAAAACGGTAATGTGGTTAGTGCCACTCCTGGTGTAAAAGGAACTACCAACAACAACCCTTGTTTGTTAGAGCCGGCTAAGAAAACGGCTTTTATGCACAAATGGAATTTAGATTCCAATGCCCCAAGTCAACAAGTAGGTTTTGTTGTTGTCAACTTCAAATTAGGTGAATAAGTGACCTATAAAGAAACCTTGGATTGGATGTTTATCCAACTTCCAATGTACCAAAAAAAAGGTACGAGCGCTTTCAACGGTAAGTTGAACAACATTAAGAAATTCGCTTCCTACTTAAATCATCCAGAAAAAAAATTCAGGAGCATTCATGTTGCAGGCACTAACGGTAAGGGTTCGAGTAGCCACATGCTGGCCTCTATACTGCAGGAAGCTGGATATACCGTAGGCTTGTATACTTCCCCTCATTTGAAAGACTATCGCGAACGGATTAAAATTAATGGTACGGTAATTTCAAAGTCCTTCGTTGTTGACTTCATATCAAAGAACAAACCCTTTTTGGAACAGCACAGGCTTTCTTTTTTTGAAATGAGCGTGGGTTTGGCCTTCGATTATTTCGCTGACCAAAAAGTGGATATCGCTATAATTGAAGTTGGCCTTGGTGGAAGATTGGATTCTACGAACATCATTACCCCTGAAGTCTCTTTGATTACCAATATCGGTTTTGATCATGTTGATATTCTAGGAAAAACCATCAAGGAAATCGCTTTTGAGAAGGCAGGGATAATTAAGAAAAATGTTCCGGTTGTCATTAGTGAGACCCAGAAAGAACTAGTGGATACTTTTATTTCCCTAGCGGATAAGAAAAAAGCTAAAATCGTATTTGCAGAAAATACGATTAAAAGCGACATCGAAACTTCCCTTTTGGGGAAATATCAAGCAAAGAATATCAAAGGTGTAATTG
>JARFRH010000207.1 GCA_029287355.1 Maribacter sp.
AGAAAACCTCCAAAAATCAGAGGAATCCCATTAAGCTTTTGAAATCTGTACCTTCCTAGAGTGATCCTTTTCTACAGCCACCTCCATCATCTCCCGCAACTTTTATAGTTTATACAACTATGACCGCGACTGAATCTCTTATTATATTGTCTATATACCCAGAAATATTCGGCATGTATTTAATTTCTCCAAGGTATATTTTGTATTTATTTATTTTTAATAAAAAACCATTTGTTTGCTACATACTAAACAATCGCACCTCCATCATTTAAGTAATCCGTAATAAAATATTTGCTCAAAAAGCGGATCATATTATCGGAAAAAATCATGTCAGTAACTTCCTCTGGAGTAAACCCTAGCATGAGATCTGCCATTTCTGAATCCATAAAAGCCCTTTCCGAAGGCAGCGAAAGCACCCTATATTTTCTCATATAATCCTTATAGTTCAGTTTTAGGGCCTTAGCAGTGCGCAATTTAAAATCATCCAATCGCGCGGCGGTGCTGTAGTGATCAAAGGGATCGACAATACCATCATTATCTGTCCCTAGGCAAATGGTCTTCCAAGCATCCTTTTCAGGAATCAGCGCAGTGGGATTGCTCCTATTCAGTTTTTTGATATGTTCTAGGTTAATCTTAACGATATGGAATACATTGGTCAAGAACATTTGGGTATGCAATCGTTTTACAGGCTCGTCAGTGACCAGTTTACGGGAATTTTGCTTCAGTAACTTTTTAAATTTACCCCCTGGCATTCTACCATCATGCATACATACTCCGATAACCCCATCGGAATCGAAGATCTCCCTAATATCCTGATCGGTTAGATTAATGTCCCATCGACTCACATAAGAGTTCTTGTCATACTTGTTCAAATCCACCTGATTTTCGGCCTCGGCCCTGGTAGCGATTCCGTTGACCGCGGTATGACTGCAGATGATGGGTATGTTATCGCCCTCAAGCCGCTTTTCTTTGATAATAGCCACAAAATCGTCCCTGCTTTGTAGGGACATATGCTTGGTATCGATCAATATTCGCTGGCCATTTTCCCTAGACAACAAATGATCCTTGATCAAGGCTTGACCAAACTCGGTAATCCCAGAATTGAGGCCCTTACTTTGATCGAAGACATCTTTGAATCCAGGAACAATGCGATTTTTAGCATCGGCAAAACTCTTCGCATGACCTGAAATGAGGTTGTTGAAATGATGGGAAAAGGTGATAAAAAAAGGCGGAAATTCAAACTCGCTGACATCCTTTAACCTGCGGATATTATTTTTAAAACTCTCCTTTAATCGGTATTGTTCGTCCGGTTCTAGTGTATCGATATTTTCCTTATTGAAAAGATCCTCGTTGCGATAACTGGCCAAGGCGTGCATCCCTTCCGCTGTAACAACCCCCAAAACTTCAAAACCGTTGCTACTCGCGTTGTACTCCTCGAAGTTCTTAATGAGCCTGAATTTAGGCTTGATCGGAAAATCATCACTGTTGGAGGAAGTTAAATGGCTATCTTTCAAATAACAATACTCTTCTAAATAGTCATTATTGAAATAATCAATACGTTCAGAATCGTAAATCTCGTCGATGTACCGTTTTGCGCGGTCCTCTGAAAACCCCGTTAACATTTGAATAATACGATTGTCAACTTTTCGATTAAGTTCTTTTCCAAAAATCAATTGTAAAAGTGTTCTTTGTATTAAGCTAGCTCCAGAAAAAGGCCTGCTCGGTTTCATGAAAGGTCTTTCTGGGGGATAAATAGCCGCGAAAACGAGTCGGTTGGTTCCCCTAAAGCAATTGTCCAGATTGGCTTGGGTGTAAACAGCCATATTTTTCACGATACCCCCTACCAGTAATTTTCTGAAACTAATACTCTTGAAAAGCCCTTTGGCATTCTTATTTTCAAATTCTTCCCAAATATCAGGTATTTCGGTATTGCCATTCGGTTTTAGTGAAGGATGACAATGTAAGTCGATTATGGGTTTTGACATTATTCTTGATTTAATAGGTTGAGCCCCTATAACATTGGCTTTCAAATTATTTTTCTATTCGTCGCAGGGGGAAGAAACTTGACAGACTAAGGTCCGTAAATCCTATAAAATAGTTCGAGGAAGTGTCGGAAAAGTATTAATAATTTGAAAGAAGTAAAAGAAATCTCCTAAAAAATGATTTCCACCGCAGTAGAAATTCAAGCGTGATAAAAAACCATAGGTTCAGAAGGCCCTCATTGGAAATTTGGTACGAAAACCCTGCAGAGGTCCTTTTATAAGACAAGTTACCCCTGTTTTCGACTAAAAGTAGGCATTCTCGTTAAAGCCATCTTTGATTTCAATTCATCGCATATCCACACGCTTCATCCAATAATTTAGCATTCACGGCATTTTACACTGAATTTTGTGGTTAAATAAACCCCCATGAGAACAGTTATACTTAGATTTAAAAAGGAGTTGAATAAAGACGACACACTTGCCGCTATTAGCTGTGCCGTGCTTTCCATTGCCATTTATTTTATTATGAAAATAATGGATTATAACGGAGGCTTCTAAATAGTACCGCAAGGCTTATCTCCGCTATTTTGTAATCACCCCTACTTCGGCAAAAGAAGCCCTAAAGCCAGCTCCGTCTACATTTTTCGCTTTTAGCTTGATATACCTTGCTTTTACAACAGGAAATTCAATTCTTTGGTCCAAACGACTATTTACAATATTGGCGAATTCCCCCTGAGATACCAATTTCCAATTACGACCATCGGTACTGGTTGAAAACTCATAATCGGTTAGTATTCCAAACGGATACCGTTCTTGTATGGGCAAGTACGTAAAACCTTTTAGGTTTTCGACCTGAGCCAAATCGATAACAATTTCTTGTGGTTTTGTGGCCTTTTCATCCGTCGCCCAAAAGGTAATTGGATTTTCGTCGATCAACAGTGATGCATTACTGATATCACCAGAACTTACGGAGACTACCTTCCAGTCCTTTTTCGGAATATCCAGATAATGGCTAAACGATGCTGTCGATTTTCCGCTCTCCTGATCATAGCTGATGGTTTTTAAGAGAGCTGATGACACGACTAAAAAGGGTTCTACATATTTCATAGAACTATTGGAAGGCTCACTCCCATCCAACGAATAGTAGATATCGACCAGTTCGTCCGGCACCGAAAGTGTTACCAAGCCTTCTTTGTTTCGCTCCATTTCCGGTGCCACCAAAAAGTTTGGGGCGCGATACAATGCAAGGGTAGAAATACAAGGGGGGCCTTTCGAATCTTCTATATTCAATCGTACACGAGAAGCTTTGACCGTATTAAATCGCAGGATACGCTTGTATCCTATGGTGGTTTGGCTGTCTATTTTTTTCCAACTGCCGTCCTCTTCCACCTCCACGGAAAAGTGCTTCACGCGCTGCCCTAGCGGAATGTATTCTTGTAGCAAAATTCGGTTCACAGCGGTCGGTTCCTTAAACGAAATGGTAATCGAGGCTTTGGTAGTACCATCATTAGTGGCCCAGTAGGTGTTAGCATCTCCGTCATTCACATTCTCGGCACCATAGGCATGGCTATTTCCACGGATATCGGTTGCAGTTACAGATTGTCCTTGCGCCAATTCGGTCTCAAAATCAGCATCGACTTGTTCTTTTAAGGCCCGTAATTGTCTCGCATCATTTTCATGCACAAGCCCTCTGGTATCAACGGGAAGGTTGAGTAAAAAATTTCCGTTTCTACCAATAGATTCGTAATACGTTTTGACCAAGCGCGGTAGTGATTTGACTTGATGGTCTTCTCGCGGATGGTAATAC
>JARFRH010000212.1 GCA_029287355.1 Maribacter sp.
GGTATTGATTATGAAATGGTTCAAAATCCGATGGATTTCTTTATTCGAAGAACCGGTAGATTATACTTTGACATTGACAGTATCCGTGATTTGATGGAGCCCATCTTAGCAGAATTTAGAAGCAGCTATGGAGCTGATGAATCTCAAATTCTTGTTTGGAGGGAAGAATTGAAAAATGAGGTGGAAGAACATTCTAATTTTTCAATTGAAAGGGTTTAATGTTTCTTTTGTCTTACTGCGCAAAGCGAAGTCTCTACTGTAAAGGTGTTTTATGCCAGGATCTAAACGGTTGATAAAATGACTCTGGCAGCAGTTTTTTCTTGCGTTGGAATGATAATATTGCTCATACCTCTGAGCAAGAATACCCCTTTGGGGATTAGTCCAACTTGTTCGTCAACTCCTTAAAAACACGCTTTGCATTGCCCCCCTCATAAAGAACATGGTAGACAGCATCGATAATAGGTGTTTGGACTTTTTTGGCGAATTTTGTTTTTTGCTCAAATGCTGTTTTGGCAGAATAATATCCTTCGGCAATCATCTTCATTTCCATCTGGGCACTTTTTACCGTATATCCTTTTCCGATCATATTTCCGAACATTCGATTACGGCTAAAAGTGGAGTATCCGGTCACCAATAAATCTCCTAAATAGGCAGAGTTGTTAATATTGCGTTTCATCTTATGGACTCTCTTGATGTAGCGCTTCATTTCGCGAATGGCATTGCTCATCAATACACTTTGAAAGTTATCGCCGTATCCCAATCCATGATAAATGCCTGCAGCCAGCGCATAGATATTTTTGAGCATTGCCGCGTATTCGGTACCAATGATATCATCTGATATTTTGGTTTTGATATAATCGCTACTGAGGTTCTGAGCAACTAATTTTGCCTTTTCCTGGTCGGCACAAGCAATTGTCAAATAAGACAAGCGCTCAAGAGCGACCTCTTCGGCATGGCAAGGGCCTGTAATGACCCCGATATTTTCAAAAGGAATCTTATATTTCTCATGAAAATGTTCACCGACTATTAAACCCGTTTCGGGTACAATACCCTTAATAGCCGAGAATATAATTTTGTCTTTAAGAGATACTTTTAACTTTTTTAGTTCACTTTCCAGAAAAGCAGAAGGTATGGCAAAAATTAAGATATCAGAACTTGCTATAACAGTATTCAAATCATCCGAAAGTACTAATTGCGCGGTATTAAATTCTACTGAAGTAAGATAATTGGGATTGTGCTTTTCCTTTTCAATATAGGAAATTGCCTCAGCATTTCGCATATACCAGCTTACTTTCTCCTGATTTTCAGTAAGCATTTTTATAATAGCCGTAGCCCAACTTCCACTTCCAAATACAGCGAATCTCATTCCCTTTATCATTGTTTGATTTTAGAAGCACAAAACTAATCAATTAAAAAGCCGAAACCTTAACTCCTAATTGTCAAGTAGTTATAATAATTGGCATGGAGATTGTTTCTAGACTAATGATTTAAATACATGAATTATGAAAGCAAAACTACTCTTCGGACTTACCCTAATCGGAACCTTGATGACTTCGTGTTATACGGAGGCAATCATTCAAGATAACTTTATTGAAGATTCCGCTTTCAATACAGACCAGGTCTTACAATCGTATGATTTGTGGTATGTAGATATTAATGCTACGACTGGTAATGGTGAGGTACCCTTTCTACAAAGAGCATTTACAGTTTCATTTGTCGACGGAATAGTTTATGCAAACAATAACATTGTTGGTCTAGGTAAAACTGGAAATGGCTTCGGTATTGATGTAGGAAGCTATGCCACCTTACGCGGAACAGTTGAGATTAACCATGATGTTGATGGCTTATGGTTATTAGATATTTTCGCTGTGAATGCAAACACCATTGAAGTAAGAGATCCACGTTCAGGAACATCGTATTTTTTTAATGGTTACCAAACGAACAACTTTGATTACGATTTTGTTTTTTATGATAACATCAACTATTTCATTCAAGAATATGATGCTTGGGAAAAAACTTTTACAAGTGAGGAAGGAGCTTTAAATGATTTTGACAACGAGAACTTTTTACAATTTAACCCTACGTTTTTTAGGTCATCGGTTGATGCCAATGGCACTCCGATTACAAACTTGCAGTGGGATTTTGAAGGAGATTACCAGATTTATAATATAGAAAACGATGAAACGCTCAAAACTTTAACACTTGCTTACGATACCATAGGCAATGATTACTTTGAACTCTACGTTATCAATGATAGTACAATCGAGCTGTATCATCCCTCAAGTCAAACGATATATGAATTCAAAGGCAGAGGGTATCAGCAGTACTTGAAATCGGGTAAAAGTTCGGTTACTAAGAAAAGAACAAAGACTTCGAATCCTACGATGAAGGTAAAACGAAGTAGAAAATAAAATAAACATGGACTGTCACAACGAGCCCAGTCGAAGTGAAGACTTTTTGGTTGGTTATTTAGTTAGAAAACCCCTTGAACAGTAATGTCAAGGGGTTTTTTCTTTACGATATTTTACGATTAGGGAGATATACATCCGCTATAAGTACCGGTTCGATTAGCGTGCCTGCCGTATCCAACTTATAGCTTTTATCGCTGGTTACTTTTTATCGGTCGATTTTAAAGTGTTCCAATTTGATATCATCCAATCCTTTGTTATCAAAAGGATATTCCAGATGGTCTTGAATGTTATAAAGGGATATCAGAATAAATTCTGTGAGGATTACAACAAAGTAAACAGCTGTATGATTATAATTTTCCCCGATATTATAAATAATGGTCGGCGTATAAATTATTGGGAAAATGTAAATGAAGACCCTGCAATAGGCCTTAAGGCTAACAGGAGTCCGATGAACATGAATGGCATTTAAATTATCTATGGCCTCATGCAGATCGTTCATATATCTAAAAACCTTGTCCTTCAATCTCCTGGAAATCATTCCGTTTTTCGAAAGAATAAATCCGTAGACTTTGTTAATTTCTTCGTCCAAATCTTTTATTTTTTCTTCGTTTGTTTTCAAATGGAGCAAGGTTTTTTCAGCAATCACCTCTAAAACATTTTTCAAGGTGTTTTTTTCTAATTCCTCTAAATCACTTGTAGTTACGAAATAGTATATCGTTTTCAACGCGCTTCTGTACTGGCTCAAGTGCTCCAGGGCTTTTTCCCTCCTTCTGAAAGACCCCCTAATCGTAAATACCAATGGAAAAATAATCGCCATACTCAGAAGGGTCAAGTCGTCATGAAAATTCATTTGGGAATGGTAGCAAGCAAAAACTGTCAC
>JARFRH010000264.1 GCA_029287355.1 Maribacter sp.
GTGGTGCCAACATGAAAATTGGTCAATTCAAATGATTGTATTGCAAAGGAGTCTAGATGAGGTGTCTTTACTATTGGGTTGCCGTGATAGGCTAAATCACCATACCCCTGGTCATCTGTTACGATAACAATGATATTGGGTTTTTTATCGATTCTAGCTTCTCTTGTACAAGAAATTAAAATTGAAAATAGGAATAGAAATCGGGCGAAGCTATACATAATTCAGAATACGAAATAATTCTTAAAGCTACTGGTTATTTGAGTTTTTGACAATTCGATTGGTTTCATAATCACAAATTCATGACTATTCTTTTAAAAAGCTATCATAATTCTTTTTATATTGATGAATTAAATGGATTTTAAAAACACTTCACTAATACTATTATGGAACCTAAAAGAACAACTATGAGTTTAGACAAAAAATCAAGAAGGGACTTTGTAAAGAAATCAGCACTATTTACTGGAGGTGCCATGCTTTTACCCAATATGCAAATGAGCGGAATGGTGAACGTTTTTAATGATAAAAAATTGAAAATAGCCTTAGTCGGATGTGGAGGTCGTGGAACGGGAGCAGCAGTACAAGCGCTAAATGCTGATGAGAATGTTGAACTGGTAGCGATGGCGGATGCATTTGAAGATAGGCTACAAGGTAGTTTGGCTAACATTTCAAAGGAAATGGGTGAAACGAAAAAAGTAAATGTTCCTGAGAAAAATCGATTTGTTGGTTTTGAGGGAGCACAGAAAGCTATGGATTTGGCCGATGTTGTTATACTGGCGACCCCACCAGGTTTTCGTCCGCAGCATTTCGAATACGCCATTAATAATGGCAAACATGTTTTTATGGAAAAACCCGTTGCTACTGATGTGCCTGGCGTTAGAAAAGTTTTGGCCGCCGCGAAAATGGCGAAAGATAAAAAGTTGAATGTTGTTGTCGGCCTTCAACGGCACTATCAAGATAGTTATTTGGCTGCACTTGATCATCTCAAAAAAGATAGCATCGGTAAAATAGTTTCTGGCCAAGTCTATTGGAACAGTGCTGGGGTCTGGGTGCGAGAACGTCAACCTGGCCAAACAGAACTTGAATACCAAATGCGCAATTGGTATTATTTTAATTGGTTATGTGGCGACCACATTTTAGAACAACATATTCACAATATCGATGTGGCCAACTGGTTTATAGGAGAGTATCCGATTTCAGCACAAGGCATGGGAGGTCGTCAAGTACGCACTGGTAAGGACCATGGTGAAATCTTCGATCATCACTTTGTCGAGTATACTTATCCAAGCGGTGCGGTAATCGCCAGCCAATGCAGACATCAACCGGATACCATGCGAAGAGTTTCGGAATTCTTTCAAGGGACTAAAGGAACGGTTTCCACGGCAGGAGATAATGTCGATATAAAAGGGTGGAGCGGAGAAACCATATTCGAGCATAGAGGAAAAGAAGACCCCAACCCTTATGAAGTTGAACATGTAAAACTATTCGAATCAATTCGAAATGGCGCGGTTATTTCGAATGCCGAAAATGGTGCGAAGAGCACCATGTCGGCAATTATAGGTAGAATGGCGACCTATTCTGGAAAGATCATAAAATGGGACGAGGCCATGCAGTCTAATTTGGCCCTAGTGCCCGACCAACTGACTTGGGATTCCCCCGCACCTGTGCAACCCAACGCGGATGGAATGTATAATATACCCATGCCAGGTAAAACGAACGTAATGTAATTTCAATGAGAATAGCAACTAAACCACTATTATCCCTGCTGTTATTGGCAGGGATAATTTTTTTATCCTGCAAAGATGAAGTACAACCTACAGTAGGGCAGACCTCAGAAAACTCTAAGCCTAATATCATTTATATTTTGGCCGATGATTTGGGCTATGCGGAAGTAGGAGCATATGGTCAAGAAAAAATAGAAACGCCTAATATTGATGCGCTTGCAAAATCAGGAATGCTGTTTACCCAACATTATACAAGTGCACCGGTTTGCGCTCCAGCACGTCATATGTTATTGACGGGCCTTCATGCCGGTCACGCTTACATTCGCAGTAATAGTGAATGGGGTGAGCGAGGCGATGTATGGAATTATATTGCCATGGCAAAAGATTCTACTTTAGAGGGGCAAGGTCCGATGCCTGAAAATACGATTACAATGGCCGACAAGTTAAAAGAAGTTGGCTATACAACAGGAATAGTTGGTAAATGGGGATTAGGTGCTCCACACACAAAGTCGGTTCCCAATGACATGGGTTTTGATTTTTTCTTTGGATACAATTGCCAACGTCAAGCACATACGTATTACCCATTGCATTTGTATAAAAATCGAAATAGGGTGCATTTGGAGAACGACACGATTGCACCTAATACGCCACTTGCCGAGGGAATGAACCCTTATGACGAAGCTAGTTATGCTGACTTTAATTTGAAAGATTATAGCCCAGATTTGATGTTCGATGAAATTACAGCATTCGTCTCGGATAACATCGAAAAACCATTTTTCCTGTATTGGGCTACTCCGATTCCTCATGTGGCGTTACAAGCGCCCAAAAAATGGGTGGATTATTATGTGGATAAATTTGGAGAGGAGACGCCATATTTGGCAGGTAAGACCGCTGGGTCAGGATACTTCCCGCATCAGACTCCTCACGCTGCCTATGCTGGAATGGTTTCCTATTTAGATGAGAACATTGGTAAATTGGTGCAACAACTTAAGGATGAAGGCATTTATAACAATACGCTGATTGTATTTACTTCTGATAATGGCCCTAGTTATGCAGGGGGGGCAGACCCCTTATATTTCGAAAGTGCCAAGCCTTTTAAAGGAGAGTATGGTCGTGGAAAAGGTTTTTTATATGAAGGCGGAATCAGGGTGCCCATGATCGCTTCTTGGCCAGATAAAATTAAAGCTGGTGGTAAAAGTGATCATATTTCTGCACATTATGATATGCTTGCGACTTTCGCCGAGATCGCCGGTTACCGCAAACCGGAAAATACTGATGGCATAAGTCTATTGCCGACCTTGTTATCAGATCGGAATCAAGAGGAGCATGAGTTTTTGTATTGGGAGTTTCCAAGTTATGGAGGGCAAGTAGCCATTAGAATGGGGGATTGGAAGCTTGTCCGTCAAAATCTGAAGAACAAAAAAGAACCGACGCTGGAGCTATACGACTTGAAAAATGACCCTACGGAAACCACGAATGTGGCGGAAAATCATCCTGAAATCATCGAAAAAGCCTCCGAAATATTTAAAAGGGAAAGAGAGTCCCCCGAAATGGAAAATTTCAGAATACCCCTATTGGAGAGCGGTAGTTTAACTGAAAAATAAACTAAATTTGTGGCTTGAATATTTCGAATAATGACTATGAAAATGAAGTTAAAATTTGTCAGTTCAATCCTGTGTTTCTCCTTATTTTTTGCGTGTAAGAGTGAGCAAAAAAATCAAGAAATAGATACGGGCTCTTCGAAACAAAAAGTTCAAGTTGCTGAAAGTAAAAAGCCGACAATTCCAATCTTAGTCGAGCAGCCTGAAACTATAAAGACCCCCGAGGGAATGGTTTGGATTCCTGGAGGCAGTTTTAATCAAGGTGCGGTTGCCCATGATAAAATGGCCATGGGCCATGAAAAACCGAACTTTCCAGTATCGGTGAATGGTTTTTTTATGGATATTAATGAGGTTACGAATGCAGATTTCAAAAAGTTCGTGGACGACACCGGATATCAAACTATAGCCGAAAGGGAAATTGACTGGGAGGAAATGAAAAAACAGCTCCCCGCGGGTACACCAAAACCTCATGATAGTATCATGCAACCTGGCTCCCTAATTTTCAAAAAAACAAAAAGTTCGGTTTCAAATCTTTATGATTTTTCGCAATGGTGGGAATGGAAGATCGGTGCGAATTGGACACAGCCAAATGGACCAGGAAGTACTATTGAGGGTAAAGAAAATCATCCTGTTGTACATATTGCTTATGACGATGCTTTGGCTTATTGTGCGTGGACCGGAAGACGCCTCCCAACTGAAGCGGAGTGGGAGAAAGCAGCTCGCGGATTTCAGAAAGGCAAAATTTTCGCTTGGGGCGATGACATTTCATTGCTGCCAAAAATGGCCAATACATGGGAGGGCGAATTTCCAGTGAATAATACAAAGGTCGACGGTTTTGAAAGAAGGGCAGCCGTTAAGTCCTACCCTCCTAATGACTACGGTTTGTACGATATGGCCGGAAATGTTTGGGAGTGGACGAACGACTGGTATAATACGAACTACTACAAGGAAATCAAACAAAGTGGAGCTGTGGCGATAAATCCATCAGGTGCGAAAGCTCCTTATAACGAAAGAGATCCCTATGCCCGGGAAAGAGTTATAAAAGGAGGTTCATTTCTGTGTAGTGAATCGTATTGCGCTAGCTATCGAATTTCTGCACGCATGGCAACCAGTCTCGATTCTGCCCAAGAACATTTAGGTTTTCGAACGGTGGCCACACCTGAAATGATCGAGAATTCAACTGAAGATTAACATGCAGTTTCTAGATAGTTTCAAACCCGAACTTACGATTTCTTCCCCTGGCAGAATCAACTTCATCGGAGAACATACAGATTATAATATGGGGTATGTATTGCCCACGGCTATAGGCAATAAGATTACTTTCAAATTAGCAAAGAACGGTTCTCTAAACAAATGCAATGTTTATTCCATCGGGTTGGCAGGGTTTTCCTTTGATCTTAATGCGATAGCAATTAGTGATACGGAATGGCATAATTATATTCTTGGAGTTGTAAATGAAATTTCAAAGCTGACCAGCAAGGTAGGCGGGTTTGATTGTATCATTGAAAGCGATCTACCATTGGGCTCCGGTTTGAGCTCTTCAGCTGCTATGGAATGTGGTATGGCTTTTGGCCTGAATGAATTATTCGATTTAAGACTTTCCAAAATAACGCTTGTAGCATTGTCACAACGAGCGGAACATTCCTATGTCGGTACGCAATGTGGTATTATGGATCAGTTTGCTTCCGTCATGAGTAAAAAGGGGAACGTTATACTTTTAGACTGTCAGTCATTGGAGTATCAGTATATTCCTATTGACATACGACCTTATAAGATTATCATGTTGAACACCAAGGTTTCACATAACTTGGCCTCAAGTGAGTACAATACTCGAAAACAAGAATGTGAGGAAGGGGTTTCCATTATGAAAAGGCGAAATCCGAAGCTAAATTCATTGCGAGATGTGACTGAGGAGATGCTTGAAGCTTCCAAAGATGAGATGAGCCAAACGGTTTATAACCGTTGCTCCTTTGTTATTGATGAAAATAAGAGAGTACTTAAAATGGTGCAAGCATTTAAGCAACATAACCTGGAAAGTGTTGGAAACCTCTTATACGATGCACATCAAGGCATTAGCCAGCTTTACGAAGTAAGCTGCCCTGAATCCGATTTCTTAGTTGATTTTACGAAGACCAACCCTTCGATATTAGGCGCACGGCAGACTGGTGGGGGTTTTGGGGGCTGTACATTGAACATTGTTCATGAGAATGCGGTAAAAGAATTTATCACAAAAGCCTCGAAGGCTTATTTCGAAAAATTCAATATACAATTAGAAGCTTTTGAAGTGGAGCCAAGTGGAGGGACTTCTGTACAATAAGATTTAAACTGGAAGTTAGTTAGTTTTGTGAACTGGTTAAAGCTTCCTCTAATTCATCTTTTTTGTGCCTACTTAATGGAATTTGTTGCCCACCAACCTCGACTTGGGCACCACTGAACTGCTTCACCTTATTAAGATTCACGATATATGATTTATGGATACGCAAGAATCTATTTTCAGGTAATTTTTTAATGAAAGCTTTCATTGTGGAGAGCACAAGGATATTGGCATCCTCAGTTACTATTTTAACATAATCGCCCAGTCCTTCGATCCATTTGATTTCGTTAATGAGGACTTTAACTTTTTTCAGACTACTATTCACAAAAATGTGGTCTTGATCTTCTCTCTTGGCATCTGAATTTTCACCAGCGCGCAACAAAGCTTTTCCGATAGCATTATCGAAACGAGCTTTTGTAATCGGTTTTAGTAGATAATCGGTAACATTGTAGTCAAATGCTTTTAGCGCATATTCCGGTTTTCCGGTAATCAAAATGACCTGAGGGGGGGTTTCCATGGATTCTATGAATTCAAATCCATTGAGAATGGGCATCTCAACATCTAAAAATATCAAATCTATATCCTTGGAATTCACTTTCTTTTGCGCCTCGAAACCATCCTTATATTGAATGATCAACTCTAAATCAGGATGACTAGCTATCAATTTACATACGGCCAATCGTTGAACCGCAGAATCGTCGACTATGATACTTCTTAGTTTCTTTGCTTGCATCTTAATAACGTATTTCTTATCAATTTTTAGTTTGATAAAATTCCTTTTACCGTTTTATAGTTAGCTGCGCAGTCCACTATCAAAGGATAAAAGTAAGATATCCTTGACGAAAATGTGTTAAATTATATCAACATGACACTTATTACAGCTATAAACCTGTTCTATTAAACCATCTGATGGAATGGGATCCCACCGCGATGGTCTAAAATTATGACATCACTAGGCATTCTACAATGATGTAGGTCATTTTCACGGGCTGAGGATGATCATTGGATTGCACCTCTGCTTTTTTCAATAATAATCAGGCCAAGATCATTAATAAATTCGGAATGAATGTAATGAAGGCCTGTGACCCAATGTTGATAACTTAGCTGTAAGGTTTTTAACAAAACATCTACTTTTGTATGGTTATAACTAGAGGAATTTAAAAGAACCTAAGTTCACCTTAGGGCAAAAACGAGATTATGTCTGAAAGTATTGAAAGAGTAAAAACCTTGATTATAGGCTCTGGCCCTGCCGGCTATACAGCGGCTATTTATGCGGCAAGAGCTGATTTAAAGCCGTTATTATATACAGGCATGGAACCTGGTGGTCAATTAACAACGACTACGGAAGTTGATAATTTCCCAGGTTATCCTGATGGAATCGATGGCCCGACTATGATGGTACAATTGCAGCAACAGGCTGAAAGATTTGGTACTGAGGTGCGTATTGGAATGATCACGGCTGTTGAATTGAGTGATGAAGTAGGCGGAATTCACAAAGTAACAGTCGATGGAAAGAAGGAAATCGAGGCAGAAACCGTCATTATTTCAACAGGCGCCACAGCAAAATACTTAGGTATACCAAGTGAGCAACGTTTAAGAGGTGGTGGTGTATCCGCATGCGCCGTTTGTGACGGATTCTTCTATAAAGGTCAAGATGTCGCTATAGTTGGAGCGGGGGATACTGCTGCTGAGGAGGCATCATATCTCGCTAATATTTGTAATAAGGTAACCATGTTGGTCCGTAAGGATCATATGAGAGCTTCAAAAGCGATGCAGCACAGAGTAAATAGCCTAAAAAATATTGAAATTCGTTACAACACGGAAGTTGATGAGGTTTTAGGAGGTCAAGTCGTAGAAGGCTTACGAATGGTGAATAATCAAACCGGTGAGAAAGAGGATATTGAGATTACAGGTCTTTTTATTGCAATTGGTCATACGCCCAATACCGATATTTTCAAAGGCCAGTTGGAAATGGATGAAACGGGATACTTAATTACGGAAGGAAAGTCTACCAAAACCAATAAACCAGGAGTTTTTGCCAGTGGTGATGCACAAGACAAGGAATATCGCCAAGCAGTAACTGCCGCAGGTACTGGTTGTATGGCCGCATTGGATGCTGAGCGCTATTTAGCTACAGTTGAAACAGCGGAACAAGTATCGTAGTGTAGTTGTAAAATCAAAAAAATGCCACTACTTAATCGCAGTGGCATTTTCTTTTGGAACGAGAAGTGTCTCGTCAATCTATTCTTTTATAATTTTCGGAAAATGTGCGATTGCCTTCTTCATCTTGGCTAATTTGACTATAACTATCGTTGTCTAATTGAAGCTCAAAGGTAAAGACCCTCATAGTATCCAGGGCCTGCATCATTTGATTATCACCAAACTCTATTGTTTCGATCAATTCGTCTTCGGTAATAATATAGGATCCATAACCAAATCGAGCAATTTTGTCTTTTGGAACGTAGCGCGACCACATTATTTTGCCATTATAATACATCTTTACTTGTCGATAACCATCGGTGGCAAGCACCGTGTCAGTTACATTTACCCCGTCATAATTATAGAAGCTTTTCAATTCCCACGTTCCTTCAATAGTATGAAAAGAGGTCTTTTTATCTGAATTGAAATCAGAGGCTGAAATCAAAATCAGCATGAGAACCAACAGTGCGAATATTTTTTTCATGGTCATATCGTTTTAGTGTTGTTAAATTAATATTAAAATTTACGATAATTTCAGCAAATTCACAAAAATTACACCCCTTAATATTGACATGAAAACAATAAGATTAATTTATTTTCAGAACAAAATTATTTGTAGGAATTCAATACTTCTGCTAGAAGTTCGATATCTTTTTTGGTATGCGCGGCAGAAATCACAATTCGACTCATGAGTATGCCCTCATCGCTTGGATATTTGAAGTTAGTGATAAGTACTCCTCTCTCTTTTAGGTAATTTGCCAATTCAGAATTTTCAAAGGCAAAAGCTGGGTGTCCTTGAATAAATCGGAACTGATCAATTTCTTGGGTCTTATTCAAAAATCGCTCAAGATTCTCTTTCAATACCGCTCGTTGTGTTTCGTAGATAGGCTGTCCTTCGGAGAAAGTAGCAAGGGCAGCGGGTGCAGCAGGACTTGCGCCGCCGAAGAAATCCGTTTTGGTCAATAAGTCGATTCGAGCTTTAGTTCCAAAGACCGCTCCCGCTTGAATACCAAATCCTTTTCCTAAAGAGCAGCACACGATCAATTCCTGGGGTAGCATTTTTTTAATTATTTGATAAGCTCCACCACCCTTTTCTCCTAAAACACCAATTCCATGGGAATCATCGACTACAAGAATTACTTCGTTCAATGGAAGATCTTGTAAGCCCTTAAAATGGGGATAGGAGGCTTCTTGGGTATCAATGGAATCCAAAAATACTACAGGAATCTTTACTTGTCTAGATTCCTTAAATTCTTGTAAGGCGCGCAATAAATCCTTAAAATTTTCAAAAGGTATGGTCTCTTTCTGAAATAAGGCCGAATGGGAATTTGGGCCATAAAAACATTTAAAAGCTTCTGTGTCAAAATGCTGAGCGATCAATTGGCCGGCTAAATATCCCGATGATAGGGTAGTAGAGGTTTCACTGCCTACCAAAGTTGCTAAAGCAGCTTCGGTTTTTTCGAATACGGATATTTTAATATTCGATTTTCTTGATGCAGCGTAGTTCGTACCATATTTTCTTATGTTTTGAATATAGAGTTCTTGAAAACCAGGATTGGATTGTAAACCTAAATAGGATGTTCCTCCAAAATAGAGGTAGTCCTTTCCCATAACGGTGACTTTCCTTCCAGGATAAGTGTCGGTATAATAGTTCATTTCAAAAGTGTTACACCACTACCGCCAAGTTTCGGAAAAATTACTTTTCCATCCGAAGAAATTTGAACTCCGTCCGCTATATCCTTTGAAAGAAGCATTGCGCCATCCATATCAACATAATCCAGTTGTGGAAGTAACTGTGTTATTGCCGAAATGCCGACCGTAGATTCCGTCATACAACCAACCATTACTTTAAGCCCAAGTTCTTTTCCTTTTGCTATCATGCGAAGGGCAGGAGTCAGACCCCCGCATTTGGTCAATTTGATGTTGATGCCATTAAAATGGAGTGCACATTTCTCTACATCACTTTCGACAATACAACTTTCATCTGCAATTACAGGTAACACACTATGGTGCATTACCCGCTCCATCCCTTGCCAATCATCCGCTTTCAAGGGTTGCTCTAAAAATTCAACTCCCAATTCCTTTAGCTGGGGGGCATTGAAAATTGTTTCTTTCACTGTCCATGCGCAATTGGCGTCTATTCGAAAAATCGCATCGGTATGACTACGGAGCCTGTCTCTTATACACATCTGACGCTGCCGACG
>JARFRH010000266.1 GCA_029287355.1 Maribacter sp.
GCAGCTTCGTCAATCAGGTCAATCGCTATATCAGGCAAAAACCGGTTGGTGATATAGCGTTGTGAAAGCTCAACAGCCGCTATGACTGCTTCATCCTTGATGCGAACCTTGTGGTGTGCTTCGTATTTGTCTTTGATTCCCCTTAGAATCGAAATAGCACTTTCAGTGTCTGGCTCGTTCACTACGATCTTTTGAAACCTTCTTTCCAAGGCTTTGTCTTTCTCGAAATGTTTTTGATATTCATCTAAGGTAGTTGCGCCAATTGCTCTTAATTCACCCCGTGCCAAAGCCGGTTTCAGAATGTTTGCGGCATCCATCGCCCCTTGGCCTCCACCTGCACCGACCAGTGTATGTATTTCGTCAATGAAAAGTACAATATCCCCGTCAGAAGCCGTTACTTCCTTGATGACCGACTTTAATCTTTCTTCAAATTCGCCTTTATATTTGGCCCCTGCAATTAAAGCACCCATATCTAAGGAATAGATGATTTTATCTTGCAGGTTTTCAGGTACATCACCTTGTATGATGCGATGCGCTAAGCCCTCCGCGATTGCTGTTTTACCAGTTCCTGGCTCGCCTACTAGTATCGGATTGTTCTTTGTTCTGCGGGATAGTATTTGTAGAATGCGACGAATTTCCTCATCTCTTCCAATAACGGGATCAAGTTTTCCGCTGTCGGCAAGTTTATTTAGGTTTCGCGCATATTTATCCAAGGCATTGTAATTCTCCTCAGCACTTTGTGAAGTAACTTTTCCACCCTTTCGTAGTTCTTCAATTGCCGCTTTCAGGTCTTTTTCGGTAGCACCTTGGTCCTTCAATATTTGTGCGATTTTACTTTTTGACTTGAAAATGGCCAATACTAAATGTTCAACGGAAACATATTCATCTTCCATCTTCTTGGCAATGATGGTCGCCTCATTCAAGGTTTTGCCTGAATTTGGTGATAACATAATGTCACCGCCCGATACTTTGGAAAAACTCTCTAATTGTTTATCAAGAATTTGATTGACCAATGTCACGTTGATATTCAATTTCTTTAGAATAAAGGGCAATACGTTTTCATCGACTTCGGCAATCGATTTGAAAAGGTGTTCATTTTCAATCTGTTGGTGGCCCAACTCTTGGGCAATAAGTTGTGCTCGCTGCAATACTTCTTGCGATTTTATAGTAAAATTATTGAAGCTCATATGTCGTTTTTTTAATGTATTATCTATTTTTGAATACTTAGGTCAAGAACCTTACCAACGCATGTAACAAGACAAAATGGCGGTTCATCTCAAGTATAACAAGACAATAAGGCAGATGTAAGTATTGGATAAGGCAGCGACTTAACACTAAAATTATAAAATGGGATTATTTGGAAATTTGTTTGGAGGCGATACGAATACGGGTAAGAAGGAGAAAAAGACTATTCCTTGGATTCCACTCACCTCTTTAGAGCAGTTAGGTGAAATAGAAAAAAAATCACGTTCTAAAACCCAAGTCATATTTAAGCATTCAACCACCTGTGGCATAAGTCGTATGGTAATGAATATGTTCAATGGGAGTTATGATTTCTCCGAAACGCAAATAGACCTGTATTTTCTTGATCTTCATGCCCACCGAGAGGTTTCGAATGAGGTAGGCTTTAAGTTTCAGGTGATGCATCAATCACCTCAATTGCTTGTCATTAAGAATGGGATCACGGTAGCTCATGCATCACATGGTGCGATAACAGAAATTGATTTGTCGAAGTATATATAAGCTCTTAGCACCTAAGGACAAACTAGAGTTGCGAACCTTAGGGCATTCAATTCATTTAGAAAACAAAAACCACTATCTTAAGGAAGGTAGTGGTTTTTAGATTTTCACTGCGATTTACATTCAGTTAAATCGTTTGCGGATCAAAATGTTTTTTATTCTTTCTTTTAAATCCTCGCCAGCATCATAGACCATTTGTTCATTCGTAGGGAACGGAACTACGCTTAAATTCAACAAGGGTAGAAGATTGTCGTCCAATGCTCTTTTATCCCCATTGGCAGTACCATAACTATGTTCGAATATAAACTCACTGGAGAGCGGGTAGCCATCAATTTGCTGTTTGGTTCTTAAATCGAAAAATTGTACCTGTCCAGCAACTAATGCTGATTTGGTTTGTATGAACTGTTCAAAATTACACCTCACTGTTTTAAACTTATCGATTTTTATCTTATTCCCCAGACTGTCCTTAACGACATTCCCATTCATATCTTTGGCATATTTAAAACCATCTTTCACTTGCTTTTCCCGAATAACCTGTTTTTCGCTGAGCTGTTCAGGAGAAACGGAGATGTTTTCAAGTAAAATTTGCATAGTATAGTCATATTGGATATTTTTCAAGTGATTGGTGTGATATTTCACCCACTGTTCATCAAGTCCATATGTGTTGAAGTTGAGGAGGTCTTCGGATAATCTAACCGGTATGATTTGCTGGGAATTGTTCACTACCTCAACGCTAACATAGTCAATACCTTTTCCTAAAGCTTCCTCCATTTTCTCACGTGTATCCTCAAATCCGGGATTAATTTCTTCCAGATATACGAAATCATCGTAGGCCTTTCTGTAATCTTGCTTTGTGACAGCATGGGTCAATAATTCTTCGGCATTGTCGAAAAGGTATTCCGAAAGATCTTCTTTGTAGTCAATAATGTCGTTTTCATAATTATTGAATTCAAATGTGGCCTCTCGATTTTCCTCGGTCAACCTCAGCGGTAATAGTGGTTTAATTCGCTCTTGAATACTCCTAAGGGTGGTATATGTCTTGAAAATGGCTTCATAATCGGATTCATTTCCACCTTTTTCCATAAAGGCGACGTGTTGCACTTCCCTTTCGGTATTCTTTTTATACGCTTCTTCTAGTAAAAGAATGTATTGTTGATTTCCTTTTTTAGTTTTATTCTCGGTTAAACGCTGAATTGAAGTGTTAATGGCGTTGTTATAATCGCCGGTATTGAGCGCTTTTTGAGTTTTCTTTACTCCACCACATCCAATGAGCAACATTGAAATTCCTATAAAGAGTAGAATTTTTTTCATAACGAATGATTTAAAGATTTACGAGTACAGTTTCAACAGCCGTGCCAAAGCGGTACTTTTGGTAAACGTAAAACGTTGAACATTCGTATAATTGGGTTCAAAAGCTATTTAAGGAGAATACAATCACTATTTATTTTGATGGGCCGGAAGTAATTTCGTGGCCACTTCCCCAAAACCGATTCTGGCACCATTTTTTTCGCAATATCCCTTTAAGATGACCGTATCATGGTCTTCTATAAACTTCCGTTGCTTATGGTGCTTTAGTTGAACAGGTTTAGTGCCCTGCCATGACAGTTCAAGCATAGAACCATACGAATCTGGTGTAGGACCTGAAATGGTGCCACTTCCCATCATATCTCCACTATTTATCTTACAACCATTAATGGTATGGTGTGCTAGTTGCTGTGCCATAGTCCAGTACAGGTACTTGAAATTAGATCTTGTTACCATAGTTTCTTCTTCATCTTCCGGTGCAATCGCCACCTCAAGATTAATGTCAAAACTGTTCTGTCCTTTTTGCCTCAAATAAGGGAAGGGCTCAGGGTCTTGTTCAGGGCTCTCAACTCGAAATGGCTCCAAGGCATCCAAAGTAACTATCCATGGTGAAATTGATGACGCGAAATTTTTGGCTAGAAAAGGACCTAAAGGTACGTACTCCCATTTTTGAATATCTCTAGCACTCCAATCATTGAAGAGCACCATACCAAAAATATAATTTTCAGCATCATCAATAGCAATGGGTTCGCCCATCACATTGGCATCAGTGGTTATAAAGGCCATTTCCAATTCAAAATCAACCAATCTTGATGGGCCGAACACCGGTTTGTCGGCTCCTCTAGGAAAAGTCTGCCCTAAGGGTCTTCTAACTGGAATTCCACTAGGCACAATCGTAGAACTGCGACCGTGATAGCCAACAGGTATGTGTAACCAATTAGGCATCAGGGCATTTTCGGGATCTCGAAACATAGTTCCAACATTGGTGGCATGTTCTTTACTTGAATAAAAATCGGTGTAGTCGCCGATTTGAACGGGTAGCTGCATTTCTATTTCATCCATTGAAAACAAAATCACTTTTTTGTGATCTTCATTGTTTTGAAGATTTGGGTTATCGATATCGAAAATCTCACTGATTCTGTTTCTGACCGCTCGCCATGTTTTTTTTCCACCCGATATGAAGTCGTTCAAGGTGTCCTGTAAAAAAATATCATCGGTCAAAGGAATACCTTCAAAATAACCTAGCTGATGTAAGGCCCCTAAATCGATAGCTTGGTCTCCAATTCTAGATCCTATGGTAATGATATCATCTCGTGTCAAAAAGACACCGAAAGGAATATTCTGTATAGGAAAATCAGAATCCTTCGATACTTTAAGCCAAGATTTCTTGGAGGGGTTATTCGTATTTATGGGCATGTGTAGATTGTTAATTTGTATTTGATAAATTACCTATCAAATATATTATTTTCCGCTAATTAAAGCCCTGCAATTTGTATTTTTACCGCTCATTTAACAGAATACCTCACTATGCAAAGAGACCATCGCATTTTTGAATTGATAGAAGCTGAAAAAGAAAGGCAACTCAATGGAATTGAACTAATCGCATCAGAGAATTTTACCAGTCCTCAAGTAATGGAGGCGGCTGGTTCGGTGCTCACCAACAAATATGCTGAGGGATACCCTGGAAAGCGCTATTATGGTGGCTGCGAGGTGGTCGATCAAGTAGAACAACTAGCTATTGATCGAGCTAAGGAGCTATTCGGTGCTGTCTATGCCAATGTGCAGCCACATTCTGGTTCACAAGCGAATGCAGCGGTTTATCACGCCTGTTTAAAACCTGGGGAAACCATTTTAGGTTTTGACCTATCGCATGGTGGTCACCTAACACATGGCTCACCGGTAAATTTTTCAGGAAGGTTATATAATCCTGTTTTTTATGGTGTGGAAAGAGAAACAGGTGAGTTGAATTATGATAGTATTCAAGAAATCGCTTTACAAGAAAAACCTAAAATGATTATTGCCGGCGCATCTGCCTATTCACGCGATATGGATTTCAAGCGGTTTCGGGAAATAGCGGATAGTGTTGGCGCGATCTTATTGGCTGACATTGCCCACCCGGCAGGTCTAATCGCAAAGGGTATTCTGAACGATCCAATTCCACATTGTCATATTGTAACGACTACAACGCATAAAACCTTACGCGGACCGAGAGGTGGCCTCATTTTAATGGGCGAGGATTTTGACAACCCATTTGGTATAACACTTAAGAATGGCAAACTGAGAAAAATGTCCGCTCTATTGGATTTGGCTGTGTTTCCTGGTAATCAAGGTGGCCCACTTGAACATATTATTGCGGCAAAGGCCATTGCTTTTGGCGAAGCCTTGAGTGATGATTTTCTTCACTACATGCTTCAAGTAAAGAAAAATGCGGCAGCTATGGCAGCGGCGTTTGTTGCTAAAGATTACCATATTATCTCAGGAGGAACCGATAATCATATGATGTTAATCGATCTTCGAAATAAGAATATTACGGGCAAAGAGGCCGAGAAAATATTGGTAGAGGCAGATATTACCGCTAATAAGAACATGGTGCCCTTTGATGATAAATCGCCATTCGTCACCTCGGGAATTCGTTTTGGAACGGCAGCGATTACAACAAGAGGCTTAAAGGAGGGTGAAATGTCCGCTATTGTTGAGCTAGTAGATGAAGTACTATCGAATCCGGAGAATGAATCTATAATTGCTGACGTACGAATTAGAGTGAATGAGCTAATGAAGGGTAGGAAACTTTTTAATGCCTAAATCTACCGATTAATAAGACCCATGTTTTTCTATGGTACCTTATAAGATATTTAGAAGAATTCGGATAATACCGTTTTACCAGTTTAACATTTGAACATCACCAGAGATAATCGCGGTGTTCTTCAAATCGTAGATAAGGGCATCGTCTTTGGTATTAAAATAAAGACCCCAGTATTTGAAATAATCTTTGACCTTGTTCTTTCCAGATTTGATATTCATTAATATCGTATCATTTTCTAGGATATTTTCTTCAAATACCGGAAGAAATATTTCATAGGGCACCTCTGTCAGTCCTATGCTGAAATGAACAAAATTTTCGCTAACAGATCGAAGTATGGCCTCTAGTTGCTCTGGAATACTTTCGTCGTATATTTTATTGATAATTATGGAGGTGTCTTTGAGAAAAATCGAGAACTCCTCAATTTCTATATACACATCATTACTTTCCCTTAAAGTTTCTAGTAGGTTAGAAAAAGAAAGCTTTTTATTTTCAAAGTTGCCCCAAGTTCCTAAATTTAAATGATGTAACATTTCCATAAGGCCAAAATTGCAATTCAGCTCTAAAGCTAACTTTGCGGATGTGGCTTCAGAAGAAAGGTCGCGGACCATGACCTCGGAGAAAAAGTGTTTTTCCAGATTGTTTTTAAAGGAATCTAGCCCTTCTAAATTTTTAAATCCTACTGATGAGCGTTTCCTCTTCTCTTGACGTGATGACATAGGTGGCTTTGAAAGTGGTTAGCTTCAACCCAAAATTAGTTTTAAACCTTGAGGTGCCACCATAGGAAAACCGCATAAAAACGGAGGTTTTCATTCATAAGAGAATGAAATAAGCATAAGTAATTGATATTCAATGATTTAATAAACTAAAAAATATCACAAAAGTACAGTTTAAATGAATCCTTTGCTTCTTGCTTCTTCAATTAGGGCAATATCATTACCACTTTCGATGCCGAAAAGGGTTTTTAACTGTCGTTTTCTTGACTCAACCGTGGTCGTCGCGGAGGAAATTAGTGGCGCAATATCTTTAGTTCTTGTACCAATGGAGAGGTAGTAAAGTATCTTTTTATCGAGCTCGTCAATAACGATGTCGTTTTTCATTCTTCTTCGAATTGCCGTGAAGGCTCCCGCGGTGTAATAGGGCGGTCTTTCTATTACGGTTTCGACCATGGTGCGTAGTGATTTTTCGTCAATTTCAGACTTCACCATATAACCATCTGGGTCTACCGATTTGAAAATACTATTGATCCTAAGATTGTCACTATAAGATGACATAAAGACCACCTTTGAGGCAGGCGCTATTTCTCTTGCCAAAACCCCCAAATCTTCACCACTTCGAATATCTTTTTCTTGACTAGGAAATAGTTGAATATCCAGTAAAATGATGTCATAATTTAATGAGCGTGCGGAAAATTCTATTTTCTCCTTACCAGCCTCAAAGCTCGTGGCAATTTCTACACTAACTTCAAAATTATTAAAAGGTTCCGCCTCAAGAATGTACTTGTAACCTGTTGTGGTCATTTCATGATCGTCAACGGCCAATATGCGGACGATTCTTAGTTCTTCTTCGTTCATTTATGTTTCTTGTAGGTTCTTATGTTCGCTAAGGACATTCTTGATATCATTATTCTCATTCATGGGAATCACTAGGGTAACTGAGGTGCCTTTTCCTACTTCACTCACTATGTCCCAAGTTCCATCTATTTTCTTCACTCTTGAGGCAATGTTTCGCATTCCAATACCTTTTTTCCCTTTTTTGACAATGAAACCTTTACCATCATCGGTGATGCTAAGCTTAATATGTTTGGCATCTGCCTCTAATTCCAAGTCAATCTTGCTACATTGTGCGTGCTTGACAGCGTTTTGAAGACTCTCTTGAATAATGCGATATAGATTGATTTTAATATCACCGCTTAAAGCCTGTCTCTTATACACATCTGACGATGCCG
>JARFRH010000330.1 GCA_029287355.1 Maribacter sp.
GTTCTTTGGTTGTATTTAATAGAGGTACAATGCGTTCTTTGTTCCGCTTACCAAGCACCATTATTGTTCGACCAGTCAAATGAATATCGGATAATTTCAGATTGATCAGCTCGGCCCTCCTAATTCCCGTAGTGGACAAAAGCTCAATGATCAGTTGGTCTCTGCTTCCTTCAAATCCTTCTTTAAAGGTAATTTGATTTAAAGCGGCGAGCATTTCCGCCTCCGAAAAAGGCACCTCTAACTTTTTGGAAGTTTTCAAAGCCCTATGTTTTGATAGCGGGTTTGCCCCTATCTTTCCAATACGTTGTAAAAATTTATAATATGCCTTTAAGGAAGCAATCTTGCGATTGATTGTCCGGTTTGAAATGGAATCATCTACCAAACTAATGATCCAACTTCTGACGAGATTATAGGAAACCTCGTCAATACTTGAAACATCATAGCTTTCCGAGCAGAAGTTTTTGAAATCTATAATATCGGTACTATATGCAGTAATTGTATGGGGAGAGTACTTCTTTTCTAAAGATAAATAAGATAAGAATGCTTTGACCGACATACATCAAAGTTAGGAAAGTTTCTAAGTAAACAAATCATTTCGCCGCTCAAAAGAATTCCTTCCAGAGTTTATCCTGAGCGCCTCTTCCTACGAGCAGGAATAAAGGGTGGTCACGAAAAATAAATGCATACCACAACAAAATCCCGCAAAGTGCGGGATTTTAAATATCTTGATATCCTAAATTTAAGAAAACTATATTTCTTCTTGGTCTCTTAAACCCTGAATATATTCAGCTTTTTGAATCTGAGCTCTACGAGCCACTGAAGGTTTTGTAAATGCTTGTCGCTTGCGCAATTGACGCATTGTACCTGTTTTATCGAACTTTCGCTTGAAGCGCTTTAAAGCTCTATCTATGTTTTCTCCTTCTTTAATTGGTATTATTAGCATGGGCTACAACCTCCTTTCTTTAGTGATTAAGGCTGCAAAGATATAAACTAATTTACAACTAACAACCATATACGAATAAATATATGAAAAACTATTTCAAGTAATCTAACTCCTAGCTTCTAGGCGCCTTGTACTCTTTTTTATCGATGATAATTTTTGCGATTATCTCACGTAGTATCTCGGAAGTACCTCCACCAATAGGCCCTAACCTACTATCCCTAAAAAGACGGGCCATAGGATAATCTTCTATATAACCATAGCCGCCTAAAAATTGAAGGCATTCATATGCCATTTCATCGGCCATCTTGGTCGACTTCAATTTGGCAATGGTAGCTTCGCGAACCACATATTCACCTTTATTCATATGGTGAACAACACTATAGTTATACTGTTTGCATATATCCAAATCAGCGTGCAGGTCAGCAATACGGTGCCGCAAAGCCTGGTATTGGCTGATGGGCCTGCCAAATGTCTCACGTTCTGACATGTATTGTAAAACATATTCCAATGCGTGCTCTGCCCTGGCATGTGCATTGACTGCCATAACTAAACGTTCCAACGCAAAGGCCTCCATAATAAAACCGAAACCCTTCCCTTCTTCTCCCATCAAGTTGGAAGCAGGAACAATTACATTATCGAATGCCAACTCGGCGGTATCCGAAGCTCGCCATCCGAGTTTGTTCAGCTTATTTGATGAAACTCCTTCGCTTTTTAAATCCACGATGAAAAGGCTAATTCCTTTGTTACCAGCGGAAGGATCGGTCTTGGCAGCCAAAATGATGTAGTCACCATAAATGCCATTTGTAATAAAGGTTTTTGAGCCATTAATAACATATGTATCGCCCTTTTTTATGGCAGTGGTACGCATGGCTGCCACATCACTACCTCCGAAAGGTTCTGTGACACCTAAACATCCTATTAATTCTCCATTTGCACTGGGTATTAAATAGGTCTCTTTTTGTGCATCATTTGCGTTCTTGTTCAGATGCGTCATCGCCAAATAAACATGAGCCCATACCGCGGCGGCAAAACCTCCTGAATTGATTTTTTGGAGTTCTTCGAGCAAGATGACCGTATAGAACAAATCCAAACCCGTTCCACCGTAGGCTTCGGGCGTGGCCAAACCTAAAAAGCCCATTGCTCCAAATTTCGGCCAAATGGCGCGATCAATAGTACCTGAGGCTTCCCAATCGTCTATGTGGGGAACTACTTCTTTTTGTAAAAAATCTTTGAGACTTTCTCTGAAGAGCTGATGTTCTTCAGTGAAGTACATACTTTGCATAGCAATATATTTAAAGGGACAAATATAAGGCTATTCTATCGATCTTATCAGTGGGGAAACCTTCAATATTCCCTAACTCGTTTAAGCTCAAATACGGCCCATTTTCTTCTCGATAAGATACTATTTCTCTTGCAACATCATATTTAATATAGACTAAGGAGGCAATCGCATCGACCGATGCGGTATTGACATTTATCATTTCAACAACTGGTTTGTTAAACACTTTGAATTTTTTTAAAACATGGTTCGCGACACTTGGCTCTAAAAAGTAAACATCATATAATTGTTCATCTACTAAAAAACCGCCGAGCCTATCACGAAACTTGATAATTCTAACAGACAATTTTTCGCCAACACCTTTGATAGATTTTAGTTCTTCGGCCGTAACTGAGTTTAGGTCCTTAACTTGAAATACTTCCGAATTGCCTCTTCTTAAAGCCCCCGTAGAAAAGCTATCATCATGTCGTGCTTTGAACTGTTGCCCGCTTACTTTGGACTGCTTACTTTTTTTTGTCCACTCCGGAAACTTAAAATATGGGGAAATCACTTTCAATAATGAATCAGAGATTTTCGTGACCTTTTGAAAACCTTCTGGTGAATTGACATATTCATTCTCTGCTCTGAAAGCATGGAGCCTATCGATTTCTGCGACGCTCATCCCCAGAGTATATCCTTTATAATCGGAAATGAAGTTAGGGTTAAAGGGAAATATCTTGACGGAATCCGCGACTAATGCTCTTTCTTTCATAGCATCTATTTTGGCTTGCGCTGGCGCATCCAAAGAAAATGAGCTTGCAGCCTCATCAGAAGAAAAGAACCTCAAAATAAAATATCCAACCTGCAATAAAATGACGATGAATAGTAAAAAGAAAATCCCACTTCGTTCTTGTTTGTTGAACTTGAAGTGGGATTGCATATTCTACAATATTTATTAAGCCTTACGACCTTTAATAGCACTCATGTATTTGCCTAATTCGTCCCTAACTTTAGGAGCAAGAATAACTAAGCCTACCATATTTGGTACCATCATCGCAAAAATCATAGCATCGGAAAAACCAATTACCGAACCTAGACTTGCAGCTGCTCCAACAATAACGAACAAACAGAAAATAACTTTATAAGTATATTCCATTTTCTTCGACCTGCCAAAAAGATAAGCCCAACCCTGAAAGCCATAATAAGACCAAGAAATCATTGTACTAAATGCAAACAAAACAACTGCCACGGTTAATACATATGGAAACCAGGAAATAGCCGACTCAAAAGCACCGGATGTTAATAAAATTGCTTGTGCATCATTTAATCCTGCATTCGCAGCAGTCACATTACCGGTAATAATCAATACCAAAGCGGTCATGGTACATACAACAACCGTATCAATAAACGGTTCTAACAAAGCTACCATTCCTTCACTAGCTGCATATTTCGTTTTTACAGCTGAATGTGCTATGGAAGCGGAACCAACTCCAGCCTCATTAGAGAACGCTGCCCGCCTGAATCCTTGCACTAAAACACCGATAGCCCCACCAGCGACCCCTTCAGGACTAAATGCCCCATTGAATATTTGAACAAATGCACTTCCAATCATATCGTAGTTTGCAAAAATCACAAACAGAGAAGCTGCCACATATATCACTACCATAAAAGGCACTATCTTATCTGTAACTTTTGCAATTTTCTTGATTCCTCCAATAATTACAATACCCACAAAAATGGCCATAACCAAACCAAATAACCAACCTTTACCGTGTATAAAAGAAGAGTCACCACCAGTGATACTCTCAACTAGTTGAAATGCTTGATTCACTTGAAACATATTTCCACCACCAAATGAGCCTCCGATGACAAATATGGCAAATAGGGCGGCTAAAATTTTACCTAATTTCTCTAGACCTTTACTTTTAAGTCCTTTAGTTAAGTAATACATAGGTCCACCATACACAGTTCCGTCCTCAGCAATATCCCTATATTTAACACCAAGTGTACATTCTACGAATTTTGAGGCCATACCCAAAAGCCCAGCCACAATCATCCAAAACGTTGCACCTGCCCCTCCAATAGAAACAGCAATCGCAACACCGGCAATATTACCCAAGCCCACAGTAGCGGATAACGCAGCGGTAAGCGCTTGAAAATGGCTTACTTCACCATCATGGCCCTCTACCGCAATGGTTTCTATTGCATCTCCTCCAGGAGTGGAATCTCCAGCTGCAATCAAAGATTCATGATGATCGATATCATCATATTTTCCTCTTACGATATTTATTGATTTCCAAAAGCCAGTAAAATTTATAAACTTAAAGTAAAATGTGAAATAAGTTGCTCCTAAAATTAATGGGAAAAGCACCCAATACACGCTTATGTTTTCGCCGAATGGTATTTGATAAAAAATTAAATTCACAAACCATCCTGTAGCATCGCCAAAGGCCTGGTCTATTTTTTGATCTAAACCAATCTCCTGAGAGAAGGTAATTAAAGGTAGAAACAAAGTTAAAATGGTAAGAAGTCTGTACTTCATAATTTGGATTGTTTGTGGTTTTAATTAGTCTGTAGTTGTGGCAATATCATAAAAAATATCAATGCAATCAAATAATACTGTTGAATAAAATTAGGCGATATGGAACATTTCGTTCAATTTTCGAATCTGTTCGGGGCGGCCTAATACTATTAATTTGCTTTTCGGTGCTAAATTAAAATCGGCTTCAGGATTGATGATATATTCCCCATCGGGAGCAATATAGCCTATAATAGTGCATCCGGTTCTTCGTCTTAAATCCAAATCACGCAAAGTACTACAGTCCACCTGGTCGGCGAAGTCTTCAATATGAACCTCCTCTAGATTCGTTGTATGCTCGCCTTCGACAGAAAGCTTGTCCATGAAAGTAATCAAGTCAGGCATTACCACCAACGAAGCCATATGATCTCCGCCAATTTTATCGGGCATGATTACCTTGTTGGCCCCTGCTAACAGTAATTTCTTTTGGGAGTTCACAAGCGATGCACGGCTTATAATAAATAGTTTTTGATTCAATTGACGAGCCGAAAGCACCACGAAAAGGTTTGCCGCATCATCGGGTAAGGCGACGATCAAAAACTGTGCATGGTCAATACCCGCTTCAATTAAAACTTCATCATCATTGGCATCGCCTTCTACAAAAAGTACTTCTTCTTCATAACGTTCGATGATTTCTCGTTGACGTTCAATAACGACAAAAGGTCTTTTATAAGCTTTTAGGCGTTCAGCGGCCTGCATTCCATTTCTTCCGAAGCCACAAACAATAACGTGGTCTGACAAATTCTTGATTTTCTTTTTCACCCTCTTTTTTTTTAATAGTTGCATGGAATTTCTTCCCAAAACATATTCAGTAAGTACGGATATGGCAAAACCTAAGATAAACACACTTGCCACAATTAAAAATACAGTAAAAATCTTCGCGGTGTCATCTAGAGGATGAACTTCCTTAAAACCAACAGTAGCCATGGTGATGATGGTCATATAGAGCGCATCAATCCATGTGTAGTCTGAAATATATCGATAACCAAGTGTGCCACATAAAACCACAGCAAGCATTAAAGATAAAGCCAAATAAAGCTTAGAACGGGAGAGTTTAACCATATTTAAAGATCAAAAACAGAAGTCCTTTTAGTGTAAATTAAATCTTTGATTTTTAACCAAAATGCCAAAAACAAATACAAAGCAAAACCAAAACCAAGGGTAACAAACGTAAGATAAATAAATGAGGTTCGTACTACCCTTGCTCGAATACCCAAACGTTCTGCAATACGCCGGCAAACTTCAAAACCACGTTTTTGAAAGTAATACAGTAAGGTATAAAAAAAGTTCATAAATTAAATTTAATCATTTCCTTTCAATAAACTATTTCCGATAGCACATTCCAAACATCTGTTCTTAGTACAATATTCGTTGTACAACTGAAGAATTGCCTGGCTTTCTTTGGCATTTTCAATGGTAAAATCGTGTTTTTTAAAGTTTGTTACTATTGAATTTTGCTCCCCATGAATTTGTGATATTATTCGCAGTATCTCGTCATTGCTATCTTTGCCCAAATACTTGGAATAGCAAAATTTCAGGGGTAAAATAGTATTGATAATGAGCAAATCAATAAATTTCTTTGTTACTTTTTTGGCACCCTTCTTGGATACCTTACCAAAGGTAAAATGATCGTTCCAATAAAAACTTGCAGCAACATCGAATAACAAATATAAGTCTGACATACTATTCGCATTAATAACCTTATCAAAAAAGTTGTTGTGGGTTTTATACAAATTTGCCAATTGAGAAAGACGAATGGTCGGAAAGTTGGAAGGACGTAACCTGAAGAATTCAGGCCTTAGTACACCTACATTCTCCAAATGATATTTATGCTGCAAAAACTCGAATTCCTTTTTAAGGTTAACATAATAGGAGTCAACAATGGTATCATCGTCCAATAAGTGTGACATCCCATAAAATAGACTTTCCAATTGAGAGCACTTCGACTTTAACTTTCGAACTATTGTAAATTCTAATGCATTGGAAAGACTCCCAAAAGCTTCACCATTAATCTTTAGTCCGAAATTCTTGAGAAGCTTTGAGAATAGGACTTGATCCCAGTCATTTTTTGATTTTTGAAGTAATTCGAATACAAAAACCGACTTACGTTCCAAACGTTCAAGATATAATCGCTCTATCCAATTTTGAATTACAAAGTCATCAATTCCAGAAATTGTCGCCTCACAATTGATAAAAGTGTATTTCTTTTTATCAAAAAGGTTTTGGTATGCTGTTAAAAGTTCTGGGGAAACATATTTCTCAAGTTCCACTGTGGGAATTACGGAACCATCTTTTCTAAAAACAGAAATATCATCTTCCCAAACCACATGTAGGATGACATTTTGATAATTTGGGTCTTCCTCATGTTCATGCGCATACCAATCAGATGATTTAATGTGGATTTCTACATTACCCGCCCAATGTTGACCCCCAATTTCAACTCTAGCATTAAAAAAATCAGGTCCGGATAAATGATTATGGGTCCCCACATCAATAATAGAAACCAGTTCTCCATCCGAAGTGGACAAATCTAACAACGGTACCCTTTTATACTTCCAAATAAAATGAAGCAAGTCTTCGCTCACGACAACTTTAGATTAGTGTTACGCACTAAAGTATAAGGAAAAAATTAAACGTAAGAAAAAACGGTATCTGAAAATAAATGCTAATCGGCAATTTCCCCTTCCCAATTCATAATACCACCTTCAAGGTTATAGGCGTTTTCAAAACCGATACTATTCATAATGGCACAAGCTTGACCACTTCGGTTTCCGCTGCGGCAATAGACATAATAATTTTTTGATTTATCAAGTTTCTGGAGCGCATCGATAAAACCCTGACCTAAATAGATATCGATATG
>JARFRH010000289.1 GCA_029287355.1 Maribacter sp.
CATATAGTTTGATTTTAATATTGGTTCAAGACAAAAAAATTACGGGGTTCTCAATCCGTAATTTTGTATACTTTTACTAGAATTACTATGGCGTGGGCACTTTTATCCTAAGTAGCTTACAAAATTAGTGAAAAAAATGCGAATTTCCTAAAAATTTGGATTCCAAGCCCCTATGGTCAATGACAAGACACATTTGTATTTTATGCCAGGAATGGCAGCAAACCCATCGATATTTAAACATATACAACTTCCTAAAGACCAATTCGAGCAACACTTGCTAGAGTGGTTTGTTCCTGAAAAGGGCATGAGCCTATCCGATTACGCCTTGAGGATGAGCGCGCAGATTATACACGAAAACGTAGTGCTGCTTGGTGTTTCTTTTGGTGGTATGTTGGTTCAAGAAATGGCAAAGTATACTTCTGTTAAAAAAGTAATTGTGGTTTCCAGTGTTAAGCACGAATCTGAATTACCGAAAAGAATGTTGTTCGCCAAGTATACTAAAATCCACAAATTACTGCCTACTGGTATCATAAACAATGTAGAGCTTTTGACCAAGTATGCGTTCGGCGAAACGATAACAAGACGTTTGTCATTGTATGAGGAGTATCTCTCACTACGGGATAAATATTACATTGATTGGAGTATCGACCAAATCGTAAATTGGAAACCAGGATACTTACCAGATTGTTTGGTGCATATTCATGGCGAAAAAGACAATGTATTTCCCATCACAAACATTAAGGATTGTATCGCCGTAAAAAATGGAACGCATACCATGATCATTCACCGTGCAAAGTGGTTTAATGAGCACTTACCTACAATTATTTTGCAATAAGTGAGTTGTATCTATGTGTTTGTTTGTATTTTTTGATCGAACGATATCCCGAACCATCGGGGTGGCATAAGTACTCAGTTGAAGTTGATTTTCACCGGTATGGCAGGGCTACGAAGTTGAAAAATGAAGAGGTATGGGTGCAAAACCTGCCTGCCGGTAGACCGGTGTAAAATGCCTTGGTAAAAGAAAAAGTTCAAACGATTTCTTTACCTTTGAGTAACCAAATTAGTCAAAAGCTATGAAAATTTTAAAGAATTTGTTAATGGCCATTGGGGTCACCTTCGTTGTAAGTACCTTGATTTTTGCTGTACAGAGTAAAAATGAATTAATAGAATTAAAAGAAGTAGTTGCCCAAAAGTCCGTGTCTGAGGGTTACAAGATTTCTCCGATTGATATTCCTGAGGATTTAAACTTTGCAGGTGAAAAAGTTCCTCAAGATGACCCCGAGATAATGGAACGGGTAGATCGTGAGTTTTTAGTCAATACCTATTGGCAATCGAATGCGATGTTGTTGATGAAACGGGCACATAAGTACTTTCCTGTGATAGAACCTATTTTGGCTAAGAATGGCGTGCCAGATGATTTCAAATATCTTGCAGTCGCGGAAAGTGGGCTCGAAAATGTAGTTTCCCCCGCCCGTGCGACGGGTTTTTGGCAAATTATGAAGGCTACTGGCCAGGAGTACGGTTTGGAAATCAACAAAAATGTTGACGAACGGTATCATCTGCAGAAGTCGACTGAGGTAGCGTGCAAATACTTGAAGAAATATAAAAAGAAGTACGGCAATTGGACATTAGCCGCTGCCGCTTATAATACTGGCACAGGATCGGTAGACAAATATTTACGGACTCAAAAAGTATCTGACTACTATGATTTACTATTGGGAAGCGAGACAGGTCGCTATGTCTTTCGAATTATGGCTATCAAAGAAATATTGAGCGACCCTGATAGGTATGGCTTCGATATAAAGAACGGTGATTTATATTCTGCAGTACCAACATTTACTGTTGAGGTAGATACACCAGTTACTAGTTTTGCTGACTTTGCAAACCAGTACGAGGTCAATTATAAGATTTTAAAGCGCCACAATCCTTGGTTGCGAGAACCACATTTGAATAATGCTTCGAAAAAGAAGTACATGATTGAAATTCCAAACAAAGGATATTATAAGGAGACAACTACACCATAATTGGCTACTAAATTTTCTTCATCTGCTTCTGCATCATTTTAATCTGTTCGGTCAGCATGTTGTTCTTGTCCAATTTCTTAGCTTCCGCTAGCAGCATGGTGGCTTCCCGCTTACGACGTTTTTGCATGGCGATACCTGCCAGGCTCAGTTTGGCCATCGCAACATCATAATCCATTGTTAACCCTAACTTCAGCGCTTTTTTAAAGTATTTTTCGGCTTGTGTCAAATTGGTTTGAGAGAAAATTATACCATGTAGGTAATTATAATAGCCTTGTTGCTTTGTGGTTAAGGCCGCTTCAGGGTTTTTGATTTTAGTCAACCATTTTTGAGTGCCTTCCAAATCTTGCTTTCTCATCCTAAGAAAAGCGAGCAATATAATCTCGTTTCTAAAATATAGGAAAATGAATATCAAGGATAGTAAAATCAAGAAGATACCATTTCCGATGTTTCCTTCGTAAAATTGGTATCCCGCATATGCATTAATAAGTCCAGCGATAATCAGCTTCAAAATTTTGTTGAACATGTCTTTTTATTCTATTAATTCGTAGGTTATGGTAGCTATTAAAGAAGTTGGTATTTCTCGATTGCCTTACTGTGCCATTCTCAAGACACCCGACGCCTTACGTACCTCTTTCATCATTATGATAAAACCATTTTCGGTCTGAAAACCGATTCGGGCAAAAATACTAAAATCCTATCGGAGGGTAGTAGACAAGACTTAAAAATATTTTTTTCGTTTGAATTTGGCAAAGAAAAAACTCTTCGTATATTTGCGCCCAGATTTTGCGAACAGAATCGCAGTAATCTAACAACGAAAAGGATTCAAAAATGCCCGGACAAAAAAGAACATATCAGCCTTCAAAGCGCAAGAGAAGAAACAAACATGGTTTTAGAGAGCGCATGGCTTCAGTAAATGGTAGAAAGGTACTTGCCAGAAGAAGAGCTAAGGGAAGAAAAAAATTGAGCGTTTCATCCGAGACGAGACACAAAAAATAAATGATTTTATATTTTTAAAATATTGAAGGTGTTACTTTTTAAAAGTAGCACCTTTTTTTTATGCCTGAATTACAATAAACATTCAAATTTCAACTACAAAGTACCTAGAGAACATGCCAAAAAGAGAAGAAATAAAATCCGTATTGATAATTGGTTCAGGCCCTATCATAATCGGTCAAGCCTGTGAATTTGATTACGCCGGTTCGCAATCATTGCGTTCACTTCGTGAAGATGGTATCGAGACCGTCTTGATCAATAGTAATCCTGCTACGATTATGACCGATCCGTCTATGGCAGACTATATTTACCTAAAACCCTTGACTACAAAATCGATTATAGAGATATTAAAAGAACATCCTCAAATTGATGCCGTACTTCCAACAATGGGAGGGCAGACCGCCCTAAATCTTTGTATAGAAGCTGATGAAAAGGGAATTTGGAAAGATTTTGGAGTAAGTATGATCGGCGTTGATATCGAAGCGATCAATATTACCGAGGATCGAGAGCAATTTCGTGAGCTCATGCTGAAAATAGGGGTTGGTATGGCTCCACAAGCAACGGCTACTTCGTTTTTGGAGGGAAAAGAAATCGCACAAGAGTTTGGCTTTCCCCTGGTGATTAGAGCTTCCTATACGCTGGGCGGAGCTGGAGCATCAATCGTTTACAAACCCGAGGATTTCGATGAACTCTTAAGTATTGGACTAGAGATTTCCCCCATTCACGAAGTTATGATCGACAAGGCCATGATGGGCTGGAAGGAATTCGAGTTGGAATTACTTCGAGATAAAAATGATAATGTTGTTATAATCTGCGCCATCGAGAATATGGATCCCATGGGAATTCATACAGGGGATTCGATTACAGTAGCTCCTGCCATGACGCTGTCTGATAGAACATATCAAAAAATGCGTGATATGGCAATACATATGATGCGAAGTATCGGTGACTTTGAAGGTGGGTGCAATGTTCAATTTGCCGTTAGCCCTGATGAAAAAGAGGACATTATCGCGATTGAAATCAATCCTCGTGTATCACGCTCATCTGCTTTGGCTTCGAAAGCAACGGGATATCCGATTGCAAAAGTGGCTACCAAGTTAGCTATAGGTTATACTTTGGATGAGTTGGAAAATCAGATAACGAAATCTACTTCAGCTTTATTCGAACCGACTTTAGATTATGTAATCGTGAAAATTCCTCGTTGGAATTTCGATAAGTTCGAAGGTTCCGACAGAACACTTGGCCTGCAAATGAAATCCGTAGGCGAGGTAATGGGTATCGGTCGTTCTTTTCAGGAAGCCTTGCACAAGGCTACCCAATCGTTGGAAATAAAAAGAAACGGTCTGGGTGCCGATGGAAAAGGATATAAAAATTATGACCAGATTATCAGCAAATTGACCATTCCGAGTTGGGATCGGGTATTTGTGATTTATGATGCAGTACAGATGGGCATTCCGTTAAGTAGAATACACGATATCACTAAAATAGATATGTGGTTCTTGAAACAATATGAGGAGCTGTATCAATTGGAAAAAGAGATTTCAAAGTATACCATTGCCACGCTTTCCAAAGAATTGTTATTGGAGGCCAAACAAAAAGGTTTTGCGGATCGGCAAATAGCGCACATGTTAGATTGCTATGAGAGCGAAGTTTATAACAAACGTACAGAGCTAAATATCAATCGCGTTTATAAATTGGTGGATACCTGTGCTGCGGAATTTAAGGCAATGACGCCTTATTATTATTCTACTTTCGAGGCTGAAGTTGAAACAGCTGATGGGGAACGCTATGTCGCAAATGACAGTATAGTTACCGATAAGAAGAAGATAGTTGTACTCGGCTCGGGTCCGAATAGAATTGGGCAGGGCATTGAGTTTGATTATTGCTGTGTGCATGGTGTTTTAGCAGCGGCAGAATGTGGGTACGAAACCATCATGATCAACTGTAATCCTGAAACGGTCTCGACGGATTTTGATACGGCCGATAAATTATATTTCGAACCCGTTTTTTGGGAACACATCTATGATATTATCCGCCACGAAAAACCAGAGGGTGTAATCGTTCAGTTAGGTGGACAGACTGCATTGAAA
>JARFRH010000086.1 GCA_029287355.1 Maribacter sp.
CACGTGGTGAAGAACTGTGTAGTAAACACAGAATTCGAATGGAAAAATTAATCGAGCAGAACGGAACCCCCCTTGAAGCTATACAATTATATTATGGACTAAAAGCGGAGGGCATAAGTGCCATGCTTGAATGGTGGGATGGTAAAAAGTCAGTAGACATAGCCATTTCAAGAGTAAAATTAAATATAGAGATTGATTGTGAGTATCATATGATGACGCATGAACAAGCCATAAACGACTTGGAAGAAGCTATGCATTCATTCAAGAACGGATTCACCACCATTCGAATTCCGCACGTACTCATCAAGTATTATTTGAAGGAAACCGTTCATAATATCATTGGTATTATGGAAGGACTTAGAGCCAATATCAAAGCAATTTAACCCCCAAAAACAAATCCTATGTCGAACGTGAAAAAAATTTTGAAATTGCCGTTGAGGATTTCCATTGCCGTGTTGTTATTAGGAATGCTTGCAAAGATTTTAGAATGGTCCTATGCAAAGGAAATCATGTTATTAGGTTTTTCGGCAATAGGAATTTTATACGTATTTCGTTTTTTGAAAAAAAGTGAAAAACAATTTATAGATTATACAAAATTGGTACTCATCAGTTTTTGGGCCACGAATGGAATTTTTAGGGTTCTTGACTTCCCATATACCTTATTCTTTCAAATTATAACGGGCATCGCTTTCATCACTTGGTTTATTATGGAAGGTACCGCTTATTTTCTCGATGAGGACCGCAGGGCGAAAAACAGTATTGGACAAATACTGTGGAACTGTCTTCTAGTAATTGGCACATTGGGCGTAATCGCAGGAACGATTCTTAAAGTATTGGATTGGGACTATGCCATTCATCTACTCTCCTTGGGAATTACATTAATTGGTGCGTATGTGCTCAAAGATGCCTTTGTACCCCCTAAACCTAGTGAAGAAGAGCAGAATAATGAAGAATTTCAACTTTGAATCCAACTAATTTGTGGAGTTAACAGGATTCTCGAACCATCACCTCAAGTGATGGTTCTTTTTTTTTTTTAGCACTACCCGCTTTATATGACTTCCTTTTTTAGCATCGATCAGTACAATCCGTATTCATTCCCTAAACTTTTATTTGTATCTTCTGGGCATAAATAAGATGTGAAATGAAAAATATCGATCGTAGGAAATGGCTCAGAACCGTTGGTTTATCAAGCGGGTTCGCATTGATGGGAGGTTTCGAAGCCCTTGCCCTTGAAACCCCAAGAAAAAGTATATCCCTTAGTAGCGGTTTGGTAAAACTCAGCTCAAATGAGAATCCCTATGGTCCTTCCGAACGAGTTCGGGCAGCCATCACGAATACTTTTGATGAAGCCTGTAGATATCCATTTGCGGTTCTTGGTGATCTGGTTCGAATGATTGCTGAAAAGGAAGGGGTTACCAAAGACCATATTGTTGTCACTGGAGGTTCCGGAGAAGGCCTTTGCGCTGCGGGCCTGGTTTACGGAATGGGAGGAGGAGAAATCATTGCTGCCGACCCAACTTTTCAACAGCTATTAAGGTTCGGTGAAGCACATGGTGCCTACGTGCATCGAGTCGCCGTTGATGCCGATATGAATCATGACCTCGAAGCTATGGCAAAACGGATGACAAGCAAAACCCAACTAATTTACATCTGTAACCCCAATAATCCGACAGGTACTATTATTGAAAAGAACGTCCTAAGGGATTTTTGCAGTTCAGTAAGTGAAAAAGCCGTTGTCTTCAGTGATGAGGCCTATTATGACTTCATCACTGAACCTGATTATCCTTCTATGGTCGAATTGGTCAAAAAAGGAAATAACGTTATCGTTTCCAAAACGTTTTCAAAGGTATATGGCATGGCCGGTCTTCGAATTGGGTATTTAGTTACCCGACCCGATATTGCATCGCGCTTAAAAAGAAGTGTGATGGCAAGAACAAATATCTTGGCCATTGCGGGAGCGAAGGAAGCTTTAAAGGATGATGAATTTTACAAATTCAGTGTCTTGAAGGCTGCTGAGGGCAAAAAACTTATTTATAATACCTTAGATGATTTAGGGCTTGAATATGTAAAGTCACATACCAATTTTGTTTTTTTCAAATCCGGAAGACCAATCGACGGTTTGATATCCGATATGCAGAAAGAAAATGTACTTATAGGCAGACCTTTTCCACCGTTTTACGAATGGGCACGAATCAGTACAGGAAAAATCGAGGAGGTCGAACTTTTCGGAAAAGCCTTGAAAAAAGTACTCGGCTAAAGGCTTTCGGTCTGCTAATCAACCTAAATCAACGCTAAAGCACCTTCTTGAAGGTGTTATATACAAGGCGTTTATAGATGAAATGCAAACGTTCATCGAAACAAATACCTTCTGTCGAATTTATGTTCCCTTAAAAGAATCATTCAAGCATTCTCTTGGTTTCTTCCGTTTTTAAAACAAATCCATACGTATGCAGAAGGAAACTTCAATTCATGCTGGTCTATTGTACACGTATTGTGCATTTTGTATTCTTTGGGCACTTCTTGTGCTCCTGATGTACACATGAGCAATATGGTACGACATAACTGAGAAGCGGTAGTGATACCGCTTCTTTTTATTTAAGACCCGCTCCATCTGATTCCATTGCGCCCAATCTCACAATATTAAAATAGATTTTTCGTTAATTCAGTACTCTTGATATGATATTGAAATGAAAAAAACTGTTTTCTTAGTTTTCGTGTTTTTATTGTTGCATTTAAGCCCCATCCATTCGATGGTGTTGGAGCGTGAAATGGAAAATCCACCTCTGACGGCTATTCAAATAAAATTACCGAACAGTTCTTCGGTTTGGATCTCTCCTGGAAAAGTAAAAATAGAGTGGGAAACAAAGAATATTGCTGCTGAAAAAACCATCCAGTTCTATCTCACAAAAGATGATATGGTTGTGCAGGAACTCGGTATTTTCGAGAACAACAAATTCATTGATAATGTAGTTTTGGATAGTGGGCTTGCCGATGGAGATAACTATAGTGTTATTGGTATTGAACTTTTTCCTGATAACAAACATTCCATTGCCAAATTCGCCACTCCTTTTTTTACCATTAAAAAAGCTCCTCGAGAAGAGCGCGCAGTCGCCAAAGTAGCGGAAAACAAGGTCGTCAAAGTGGCTGAAGACAAACCAATGGTTCGAGAGATGTTCGATGGAAGAAATCTCAACTATATCAACGAGATCAAAGTCCAAAATGAAAACATAAGAATTAATTTACGGGATCATGGGCGTGTTGATGGCGATATTGTCTCCATATATTTAAATGGAGAAGCCGTTGTATCAAAATACCTTTTGACCTACAGAAACAAAACCTTTGACATCAAGTTAGACCCAAATAAGCCAAATGATCTTTTTCTATATGCCCACAATTTGGGGACGTCCCCTCCTAATACGGTTGCCATTGAAATTAAAGATGGTCCCCTATCCGAAAAAATTATCTTGAATTCAGATTTAAAAAGCTGTGAGGCGATATTGATTAAAGTCGGAAACTAACGCTTGCCTTCTAATTCATCACACAACTTATCTTAGGTTTATTTTGAATAGGGATAAACATATTTCCAATAATCTTCCAAAGACTACCAGAATCTACCTGCGATACTGCTGACTTAGAAGTATATGTTACATTGGTCGTTTATGGTTCTCCCCTTTTATAGTTTGTTAGATTAATTTTTACCTTAGAAAAAAATACGCTACTTATGAAAAAAATGTTGGTCAACATATTAAAAATTACACCTTTTACATACTACCAAAAGGCAAAAACAAGAGTTAAGAGATTAAAATCAAAACGCCTTATTTATGCTTATTTAAAGGAAGCTTCAAAACCAATGCTTAATATCGGTACTGGAGGTAATGTGATAAAAGGCTGGCTAAATACCGATTTATACCCTCGTAGGTCAGAGATTGCCGAAGTGGTTTATCTAGACGCCAGTATAAAGTTCCCATTCAATGATAATACGTTCGAACATATTTATTCAGAACATATTTTTGAACATCTTAATTTCGAGGATTCTTGCAATATGCTGTCTGAATGCTATCGAGTTCTAAAACCGAATGGTATCATGCGATTGGCGCTACCACATTTCGACTTTCTAAAAAGCTTGTACGAAAATCCAGAAAGCACAATCAACAAAGGCTATATTGATTTTTCTAAAAAATACTTTATCCCTGAATTCTCAAAAGTGTTAGGTGAAAGTGACCATTACAACATTTATGTTATAAACAATTTTTATCGCGATTGGGGGCATCAGATCATTCATAGTTTTGATAGTCTAAAAGAGCTTTTAGAAAAATTCAGGTTTAAACGTGTTGTTAGAAAAGAGGTGGGAGAAAGTGACATCGCTAATTTACAAGGCATAGATGGAAATGGAAGACCAGAATATCCAACAGAATTCTATACGGTCGAAACCTTGATTATCGAAGCCCGAAAAAATTGAATTTCTCGAGATCCCTTTAATTATATCCTATTGACTTCAATTTAGGTCATAGGCTAAAATCACGTACAGCTCTCACGAGAAACTTCCGATGTGTACCCCTACTGTTATAGTGATAGGATGTATTGCCATCACGAAAGCGCACCAAACGCGCCTGATTGTCATCGTAAGGGGTAGCACTCCAATACAATTCATCGGCGAATTCACCGCTATTGGTCGCACCTTGACCAATAGTCCTGTACATCTGTTTCAGTTCTTGATGCGAAGGCAATCGCCAACCTACTCCCAATTGATCATGAATCAGTATTGCATCATTCCAAATCATAGGACCAACATCTTCCATATGCGCTAGTATGCCCGTTTTGCCATTATCATCGATTTCAAATATAATTCCATCCTTATATTTGTCGCCTATCCCCGGCTTTGACATTGAAGCAGCTGCGCCCAGGGGTGTCACCTTCTGCTTTTCGTTCGCAATAGGTTCTTCTTTTTTATTAGCCTCGTCGACAACTATCGTCTCCATTTTTGACTGCTCCGGCAACTCCTCTGAAGCCTGGGTACTGTTTTGAGAAAACAACACGAGTAGCACAACCATAAGGGCCGCCACAGCTACTCCTAATAGCACTTTTTTTCTTCTATCCGCAGTATCGCCTGACCTAATTTCCTTATCTTCTTCAAGAGGTTCTGTATGCTCAACCGCTACCGTTTCGGCCTTTGCTGCTATTCTGTCTCGAAGCAGGTTCTCTTCTTGTGAACTTCTTTTGGCTTTTGCCTCCGCTCGAAGTCTATTATCCTCATCCGCCTTACTTTTAGCCTCGGTAACTTCTTGAAGCTTTCTTTTTTCCGCAGCCCTTTTTTCTGCCTGAGCTTGCTCCATACGTCTTTTCTCCTCTGCTTCTCTTTTTTGGGTTCCTACTTCTTCTCCACGTTTTTTCTCTTCAGCTCTTCTTTCGGCCTCTGCTTCTTCCGAAAAAGGCATGCCCATTTGGTCTTCTTTCGCTTCACTTGCTGCTACCGCTTCTTCAAGCATTTCGGGTTCCTCATTTAAAGGATTTGCTGTCCCTGAAGTAATAATGCTTTTTATGTAGGCTGCACTTTTAGATAATGCTTGCTCAGATGAATCCCAACTTTTAATCGGCTTGCCAACTTCCGGCAAAACGTGTAATTCCTTGAAATTAAACGTATACTCCTCTGCTTCAAAATTAATATCCCAGGGGCAATTTTCAAGAATCACAGGTATAACCTTTGCTTGACCCTCCTTGTACCTATCGATGGCCATTTTAAATTCAATCTGCTGTATAAATTTGGAGTGCAAGAACGCATTGCTTACCAAGAGAAGGTAAACATCCGCTTCTTCGAAGCGTGATACGATTTGAGGCGACCATTCCTTATCCGCGTAGATAGGATCATCATACCAAAAATGAATTTTTAAAACCTTCTTTAACGAGTCTAAATGACGCAACAATCGGAGTAATATTGCGCTATCCGCCTTAGTGTATATCAAGAAAATATTGATAGTTCCGCCCATTTCTTTAATGAATTAGTCATTGTCTGAAAAACCTTAAGCTGCTTTGTGCTGGGGGACCGCTCGAATTTATTCAATTTCGAATATTCTTTCTAAAATATAAAATATATCATTAAATAGAATACTGTAACTAAATTATTTTCAGTTTGTTACTGGCCATCAATGTGCTGAAAAAGTATACTTGCAACAGACCGATTTACCGATTCTGAGCTAATCAACTAGCGGGAACAGGGTCCACTACCTAGGCCTACCATATAGCTAGGGGTTCATGCCCGATAATTAGATGGGGACTAAAACATTCCTTAAACTAAAAAAGAGGGCTTTCGCCCCCTTTTAAAATTTTCTAGTCTTAGCTAAATCGTATTTGTCTCAATACGGTATGTCTTCGATGATTTTTCCAACTCTCATGACGTGTTGCCGCCCTATCGAAGCCGTTGCTGGTTTCTTTGGTTTGACCCTTAGTATATTTCATTTTTTGTTTTCTTATTTAATTGTTGTGATGGGCGCAATACGCACCCTTATGTACACCTCTTATAAGACGTAAAAATAACCGATATGTTACATTCTTAAGAAGAGTTTAACACTTCGATAGCCTCCGCCTTAAAGGCGATGAGCGCAATTTAAGGCACTTGGATTTAAAATGTGTATTTCAACTTTTAGCACCCCTTAATCGCAGATGTTACGGTGCCGCAGTTTTCAGCTCTTAGCGTATCGCTTTTAAGCTTAAAAAGGCCATAGCTTATTAAAAGGCATATCCATTATTGATTCTTAGGATATATTTTCAACTTTGTAGGATACGATCGCTCTTGCATTTAGTGATGACTATTCCAAATAGATCGGGATAACGAGAAACTCTTGAGCAAGAAGTTCAAGGTTTTTTCGGTTCGCACTGCACGTGATTCAAATCGGTAATAAGAGCGCTTAAAGTCAAGGGTAATCATTTCAGGTTCTGTGCTTTTTTGCTCGCAACCCAGATAAAGCTACTTGGCAGGTTACTGTAAAACGCATCCGTGAAATCGCAACTTATCGGTCTTCCAAGGGTCGTCCATGCTTTCGAACACTTCAGGAAATTCGTCCGGAAATCAAACGCCACAGAGAGATAAGTTAATTTACCAAGGTTATGTAGGCCTTTCCCCAACCAAGGCGACATCTGCGATGCTTTCTAATGTAGTGGTCCTCTATGTAGGGTATCATTAGTCCGCTTTTAAGTCTTTTTAATTAATTCATTATCTTAGTGTACATAGGGGTCATCAATGATGCTATTCGATTTTAATTTTCAATTTTAATGGAAACTCAATGACTATTTATAATCTTCATAGCTTATCAATCCTAACCAACCACGATCCATGAACATATTAGTCAAATTCACTATTCCATTTCTCGCCATAATGGTATCATGCGATTCATCCAAAAATGATGCCCTGGTAAAAGGTACCAATGAGCACCTCACTGCCGTAACAAGTGCCATTGATGATCAGGTTCTGGCAAATGCAAAAAATGATTCAAAAAACTGGCTTAGCTATGGTCTTAACTATTCTGAAAACCGTTTCAGCCAGCTTGAAGAGGTTTCCGAGGGAAATGTAGACAAGCTTGGCCTATTATGGTCGTATGATCTTAATTCCATTCGGGGAGTGGAGGCAACACCGGTAGTAGTTGACGGAATAATGTATGTGACGGCGCCTTGGAGTATTGTACATGCCATCGATACAAGGACAGGAAAACAAATCTGGACCTATGACCCTATGGTTCCCAGAGAGACAGGAATAAAGGCATGCTGTGATGTGGTAAACCGCGGGGTTGCCCTATATAAAGGAAAGATTTTCTTTGCTTCGCTTGACGGGCGCCTCATTTCACTCGATGCAGCAACTGGCACAAAAGTATGGGAGCAAGTTACCCTTGATACCACAAAGAACTATACCATTACAGGAGCTCCCCGTGTTTTCAAGGGCAAAGTTATTATTGGAAATGGCGGAGCGGAATATGGGGTCAGGGGCTATATAACAGCTTATGATGCGGAATCAGGTGCACAAGTATGGCGTTGGTATTCAGTACCTGGCAATCCGGATGAGGCTTATGAACAGCCTGAATTGGAGATGGCGGCCGAAACTTGGGATCCTAGTGGGAAATACTGGGAGCTTGGGGGCGGCGGTACTATGTGGGATGCCATGGCATACGACCCGGAACTTAATTTGATGTATGTTGGGGTTGGTAATGGCTCACCTTGGAACCGCAGATTGCGCTCGCCCGGAGGTGGCGATAACCTATTCCTTTCCTCCATAGTTGCTCTTGATCCCGATGATGGTCGTTACAAATGGCACTATCAGGAAACACCGGGAGACCATTGGGATTATACCGCAACCCAATCATTGATTCTGGCAGACCTAGAAATTGAGGGTTCAAAAAGAAAGGTGATAATGCAAGCTCCCAAAAATGGTTTTTTCTTCGTAGTAGATAGAACCAATGGCGAGTTTATATCTGCTCAAAATTTTGTTGATGTGAATTGGGCCTCCGGATATGATGATAAGGGGCGTCCCATGGAACTTGAGGCGGCCGAGTATAAAAGTGCTGCTTATGAAGCTATTCCAGGACCTAATGGAGCCCATAATTGGCATCCCATGTCCTATAACCCGAATACTGGATTAGTTTATATACCGGCTCAGGGCATTCCCGTTGTTTTTGAGGATGATCCAAATTGGGTGGCTAATTCGAGAGCATCAGGAGGGTTTATGTCGGGTACGGGATGGAATACAGGTGCCTTAGGGTCAGCTGTACCTCCTCAGTCACCAATATTTGGTCATTTGCTAGCTTGGGATCCGGTTAAACAAAAAGCAGCCTGGAAAGTTGAACATATTGGCCCTTGGAATGGTGGTACGTTAAGTACTGCCGGAAACCTGGTTTTCCAGGGTAGTGCAGATGGCAGATTTGTCGCTTATAATGCCACCAATGGCAACAAATTATGGGAAGTGCCCGTCGGAACCGGCGTCGTGGCCGCACCGGTAACCTATCTTGTCGATGGCCGGCAATACGTGAGCATAGCAGCAGGATGGGGCGGCTCTTACGGCATGTCTGCGCACCACACTGAAAGTCAAAGCCCGGGTAAGATATACACCTTTTCCCTGGGTGGTAAAACGCCAATGCCTGAGTTAGAAATACCCGAACCTAAACCCATCGTGAGTGGTATTGCCTACGATCCGAAAGATATTGGAGCTGGCACAAAACTTTATATAAGCCATTGCATTATGTGCCATGGCGTTCCGGCCGTCGGAAACGGGGGTAATATTCCCAACCTCGGATATGCTGATAAAAATAAAATTGAAAACCTGAAGACCTTTGTGCTCACTGATGCACTTAAAGAATTGGGAATGCCCAATTTTTCAAGTAAATTGACCGAGGATGACCTTACTAAGATTCAGGCTTTCATACAGGGAACTGCTGATGCGGTCAGTTCACAAATTGCAGCTTCCAGATAAGGTCACCAAGTCATCTGTCACTTTTCAAATGTGCTGGTCTTTTAATTGCGTATCATTAGACTGATTTTAAGTCCTTTACATTAGTTCATCAACTTAATGCACATAGGTGGGTGCTCCTCAAAAAAGATACCCCCATGTTGGTAGCAATCTAATACAACAATGACCGATAATTAGAAACAGAATCTATTTAAGACATGAAAACACTACCTGAATACGATGCACGAATAACAAAAATGACTTTTGCCCCCGTATATCCTCTTTATGTTAATAAAGTTGAGAAGAAAGGGCGGACAAAGGAAGAATTGCATCAAGTAATGGAATTATTGACGGGTTTTAATGACAAAAACCGCGAGAACTGATTGGCGAAAAAATGACTTTTGAAACATTCTTTGCAGATGCAAAATTGAATCCAAATGCTCATATAATTAAAGAAGTTATTGGTGGATATAGGATAGCGGAAATTGAAACCCCATTGACAAAACAAGGAAGATACATCTACAAGTTGGTGAATGAATTGGCCAGAAGTAGAAAGATAAAGCAGATTTTGCGACAAGCGTAAGACCAAAAAAAACACTGCTACCGAAAAAACCTATAAACAATTTGAGCTTCGGGCTTAATCGTAAGGTTGGTGTGCTTTTTGAAGACCTCAAAATCTTTGGCCCCGATAGCTATCAGGGTTGCTTTGGATAGGAAAAGAAAAGTAAAACAAAAAGATTTCGCTATGTGCATGGC
>JARFRH010000103.1 GCA_029287355.1 Maribacter sp.
AGCCCGACGAGCTACCTACTGCTCTACCCCGCGATATGGGTTTCATCTTACTTGTTTTGAAACAACAACACATGACGTTGACAAGATGAGCACTTCTATTTGAAGCGGGGCACAAATATACGACCGATTTTTAGTATTTTCAAAACTTGCAGGAATAATCTTTTTAAAACCTTCGGGTTGAAAAATACTTAAAAACCATACCTTCGGGCTTTTATATTTCTATGGAAACCATCAATGATTTTCTTGCAGCAGCGAATGATATCGCCAATTGGCCAATGTTCGTGCTACTTATCGGTGGGGGGCTTTTTTTAGTTTTTTATTCCAAGTTTATACCGTATCGCTATTTTTTCCATGCTATTGCTATTGTCGGCGGTAAATATGATGATAAGAATGCTAAAGGAGATGTGAGTTCTCTACAGGCATTATCGGCTGCAGTGGCTGCAACAGTAGGCTTGGGCAATATATCAGGAGTTGCAATAGCGATTCATAGAGGTGGGCCAGGCGTTGTTTTTTGGATATGGATGACAGCCCTGATAGGGGTGTGCATTAAATTCTATTCGGGTAGTTTGTCCATCATGTTTCGAGGAGAAGATTCTGAAGGCAAATTACAAGGAGGCCCGATGTTTTATATTACGCAAGGGCTGGGGGAAAAATGGAGGCCCTTGGCCATTTTTTTCTGTATTGCCGGTTTATTTGGATTTTTAGGGGTATTCACTGCGAATCAGTTTACTGAAACTTTTATGAGTGTCGTAGATCCTTCAGAAACTTTTTTTCAAATGGATGATTTTAGCTGGAAGCTGACCATTGGTATCGTTTTAGCAATAACTACATCTTTTGTTGTTTTTGGCGGCTTGTCAAAAATTGCCAAGGTCGCAACTGCTATCGTACCTAGTATGGTAATGCTTTATTTGGCTGCTGTAATTGTGGTTATGGTGATGAATTCCTCAGAAGTACTTCCGTCGTTAAGGCTAATTTTTACGGAAGCATGGAATTTTAATACCATCGTCACGGGTGGTTTCTGGGGCTTGGTCATAGTAGGTGTAAAAAGAGCGATGTTCTCCAATGAGGCCGGTTTGGGGAGTGCTCCTATGTATCATGGGCAATCAAAAAATAATGAGCCTATTCGTGAAGGATTAGTGTCTATGTTAGGTCCTTTTATTGACACCATTATGGTATGCACATTTACAGCCGTAGTGATTATCATAAGTGGGGCTTATCTTGAGGATACCGATGGAATTGTAATGACCTTAAGTGCTTTTAGAACTACCTTATTTGGATACGGTGACTATTTATTAATGATTATAGTTTCCGCTTTTGCGTTGTCTACCCTCTTTACCTATTCGTATTATGGAGTCAAATGTCTTTCGTTTTTAACGAATGCCAAAATTGGAAAATATTATAATCATTATTTTGTAATTACTATAGTTTTGGCCGCGGTCGTATCATTAGACCTTGTTACGTATTTGATTGATCTATCCTATGCTTTAATGGTAATACCCAACATGATTGCCGTACTTTTACTTGCGCCTAAGGTGAACGTGGCTGCAAAGAAGTATTTTAAAAAATTAAAAGATGGCAAAACATAGATCGGGTTTCGTAAATATCATAGGCAACCCGAATGTGGGCAAGTCGACCTTGATGAATGCTTTTGTTGGTGAGAAGTTATCTATCATCACTTCAAAGGCGCAGACCACAAGACATCGGATACTGGGTATTGTCAATGGGGATGATTTTCAAGTCATTTTATCGGATACACCGGGAATCATAAAACCCGCATACGAGCTTCAAAACTCCATGATGAATTTTGTAAAGTCGGCCTTTGAAGATGCCGACGTATTGCTATACATGGTCGAAATAGGAGAGAAGGCATTAAAGGACGAAGCCTTTTTTGAGAAGATCAAGAATACTAAGATTCCTGTCTTGCTATTGTTAAACAAGGTCGATACGGCAACCCAGGAGTTGTTGGAAGAACAAGTACAATATTGGCAAGAACAATTGCCAAGTGTTGAGTTGCACCCTATTTCAGCCTTATCAAATTTTAATGTAAAGAATGTCTTTGAACGCATTATCGAATTACTTCCTGAAGCCCCCGCATATTATCCCAAAGATCAATTGACCGATAAGCCTGAGCGATTTTTCGTTAATGAGACTATTCGTGAGAAAATCTTAATACACTATAAGAAAGAAATCCCATATGCCGTAGAAATCGATACTGAGGAGTTTTTTGAAGACGAGGATATCATTCGAATGCGTTCCGTAATTATGGTTGAACGTGATTCCCAGAAAGGAATTATTATAGGTCATAAAGGAAGTGCTTTGAAAAGAGTCGGGGTCGAATCGCGAAAAGACCTTGAAAAGTTCTTTGGTAAGCAAGTACATCTTGAGCTCTATGTAAAAGTGAATAAAAATTGGAGAAGCAACGAAAGACAGTTGAAGCGCTTCGGTTACAACCAAAAATAGAGCTTATCCTAATTCAAGAAAGGGTATTTCCGCGTACATATTAAAGCATATCGACTTATTATAGTTACATGTAATAAAAAAGGTGGATGTTGGTTGTATGTAAATGAGTTTTGTTGAGGTATTGCTGTAGTGACGGGGTACAGTTCAACGAAAAAAAGAAGCTTATTAACAATTGTCGGGTAACTTTTTTTATATTTGGAGTATCGATGAAATGCATAAAACCCCGATTAAATGCAGAACATAATTGTTTTTGGTGCCTCAGGTCATGGCAGTGTAGTTCTTGACTGCATAGAACAAGAAGCAAAATACAAGGTTGTTGGTTTTATTGATTCCTATAAAAAGAAAGGAACGGAAGTTAACGGCTATGCCGTCTTGGGCAGTGAGTATGATCTACCTTTTCTCATTGAAAAACATCAAATTTACGGGGGTATAGTTGCAACTGGAGACAATTGGACCAGAAATTTGATAGTCGATAGAATTCTTAAGATTGTACCTGAATTCAAGTACATAAGTGCAGTACACCCCAGCGCTCAAGTTGGTAAGGGTGTGCAGATAGGTAGGGGTTCTGTGGTTATGCCAGGTGTGACCATTAATGCCAATGCAATAATCGCTAATCATTGTATTTTAAATACCAATTCTTCTTTAGATCACGATGGTTTTATGAACAATTTCTCAAGTTTGGCGCCAAATGTTTGTGTTGGCGGAAATTTTATATTGGGCAGAGGTTCGGCTATTTGTCTAGGGACGAATATTATCGAAAATATCACTGTAGGTGAGTATTCGGTGGTAGGTGCTGGGTCTTTATTGGTCGGAAATGTATCGAGTTGTTTAGTGGTTTATGGAGCGCCTGCAAAAATCGTGAGAAAACGAATACCTGGTGAACCTTACTTGTCTGGCAACAAGAAATCTTCTTCAGTAATTCCTCTGTTGGCAAATGAGATTTGATTTTTACTTCTTGGCTAAAAGATAGAACTTCAATAATTTAGCATTACTTTTGCACCTCGAAAATCAAGATGTATGAGTGCCATTGTAGCTATTGTGGGAAGGCCAAATGTCGGAAAATCCACTTTATTTAATCGTTTAATTCAACGTCGAGAGGCTATTGTTGATGCCGTTAGTGGCGTGACGCGAGATCGCCATTATGGAAAAAGCGACTGGAATGGTAAAGAATTCTCGTTGATCGATACGGGCGGGTATGTTTTGGGTAGCGATGACATCTTTGAACAGGAAATCGATAAACAGGTAGAATTGGCCATTGAAGAGGCCGATGCCATAATCTTTATGGTAGATGTGGAAACAGGTGTGACAGGTATGGATGAAGATGTCGCTGAACTCCTGCGCCGAGTCAATAAACCAGTATTTCTGGCAGTGAATAAGGTAGATAATGCCAAACGAGGCGAAGACGCCGTTGAGTTTTATTCTTTAGGTCTAGGGGAATATTTTTCGTTATCCAGTATCAATGGTAGCGGAACGGGGGAACTTTTAGATGCATTGGTCGAGGTCCTTCCTGAGCAAGAAGATGAAGATAGTGTGCTGCCGAGATTTGCTGTAGTAGGAAGACCTAATGCGGGAAAATCATCCTTCATAAATGCTTTGATAGGTGAGGAGCGCTATATTGTCACTGATATTGCTGGAACTACTCGTGATAGTATCGATACCAAATACAACCGTTTCGGTTTTGAATTCAATTTGGTCGACACCGCCGGAATCCGTCGTAAAGCCAAAGTGAAGGAGGATCTCGAATTTTATTCCGTGATGCGTTCGGTAAGGGCAATTGAGCATAGTGATGTTTGTTTGCTATTGGTAGATGCCACTCGTGGCTTTGATGGCCAAGTAGCCAATATTTTTTGGTTGGCCCAACGGAACAATAAGGGTATTGTTATTTTAGTCAATAAATGGGATCTGGTCGAAGACAAAGAGACCAATACCATGAAACACTTTGAGAAGAAAATCAGGGAAGCCATTGAACCTTTTACCGATGTACCCATTCTTTTTATCTCGGTGTTGAACAAACAACGAATTTTCAAGGCAATTGAAACTGCCGTGCAGGTCTATAAAAATAGAAGTAAACGTATTCCTACCAGTAAGTTTAATGATACCATGTTGCCTATTATCGAACACTACCCACCACCTGCTTACAAAGGTAAATTTGTGAAAATAAAATTTTGCACGCAGCTGCCCACGCCGTATCCGCAATTTGCATTTTTCTGCAACTTACCACAATATGTAAGAGAGCCGTACAAGCGGTATTTAGAGAACAAACTTCGTGAAGAGTTTGATTTTTCCGGGGTGCCGATTTCTATTTTCATGCGGAAGAAGTAGGTCCGTAAGCTTTGGGTTTTTGAATTTTATTGTCAATAGTCAACCAAAATCACCAGCCGCCAGAAGCACCTCCACCACCAAAGCTGCCGCCACCGAATCCACCACCAAAACCACCCGACCCTCCTCCGAAGCCTCCGCCAGAACCAAACCCGCCCCCTGGGCCACTACTTCGGCCCATATTGCTGAGAATGATAATGTCCCAAAGGTCGAGTCCGCGTGAACGTCTCCCGCCATTGCGGCCGCCACCTCTTCGATTACGACGTGAAAGAATAATCAAGATGACAAAAAAGATGACAAAAGGTAATAGCGACTCGAAAGGAAAACTCTGGTCGTTCGAAAAGTCGCGTTCCTCTTTGAAATCACCATTGAGTATTTGAAAAATGGCATCTGCGCCTTTGTTGAGTCCGCCATAGTAATCATCTTGTCTAAATTGAGGAACAATGATCTTTTCGATAATGCGCTTTGACATGGCATCCGTCAAAGCAAATTCGACGCCTTGCCCTGTATTGATAGCAATTCTACGATCGTCCTTCGCGAGAAGGATTAAGATACCATTATCTTTATCGGCTTGACCAATACCCCACATTTGACCCCATTGAGCTCCTAGATAATTGATGTTCTCACCTTGTGTGGAGCTAATTACAGCAAGAACAATTTGTGTTGAGGTACTATCTGAATATCGAATCAATTTTTGTTCCAGCGCTTTTTCTTGCCCAGTAGGGAGCAAATCGATATAATCGTAAACACTAGTCTGTTTTTCCGGTTTTGGGGGAATTTGAAACTGCGCTATGGCATTTCCACAGAAAAATAAAAGCAAGAGGAATGTATTACTCTTTGGATACTTCATTGCTCAGTTCGTTTTTGTCACCATGATTCCATGGAAAATGGGTTTCCAATTCTTGTCCGGCACTCAGAATCCCCGCTATAATACCTTGTTTGAAATTGCCGTCTTCAAACTGATGTTGAATAGTATCTTTAGTGTCGTCCCAAAAGTTTTTGGGTACTACTAGGTCAATACCTCGATCACCGTAAATCACAAATTTCCGATCATTTACGGCTACATAGATAAGCACACCATTTTCATCTTTAGTGTTGTCCATTTTGAGTTGGTGAAAAATAGATTTGGCCCTTTCGAAATGCTCGAGTCTTGTATGGGATTCTATGTGAACGCGAATTTCACCTGAAGTGTTTTTTTCCGCTTCAAGAATAGCCTGAACAATTTCTTGTTCTTCGTCAGCAGTTAGAAATTTTTCGACACTAGACATGCAGTTTGATTATTCAAAATCGAAGTCAACATCAGGCGCATTTTCAGACCCTGGATCCGCCTTATAACGGGCCATTTCTTCAAAACCAAACCAACCGGCAAGTAGTTTGCCCGGAAATTGAGTCGTGTGAATGTCGTAAATATTCACCTGTTCATTGTAACGGTCACGGCTCACATTAATTCGATTTTCAGTGCCTTCCAATTGCGATTGAAGTTCGAGAAAATTTTGGTTGGCTTTTAATTCAGGATAACGCTCCACGACTACCATTAGTTTGCTCAATGCTCCAGTCAATCCAGTTTGAGCTTGTTGAAAGGCGGCCATGTTCTCAGGGCTAAGGTTATTGGCATCAATTGAAGTTGAAGAGGCTTTCGCCCTTGCTTCGATAACATCTGTCAAAGTGCCCCGCTCAAAATCTGCTGCGCCCTGTACTGTTTTTACCAGATTGCCAATAAGGTCATTTCTTCTTTGGTAAGAGCTTTCAACATTTGACCATGCCGTTTTTGCGTTTGCTTCGTATTTTACGGCCGTATTGTTAAAACCGACCGCCCATTGATACAATCCGAATGCTATAACAGCAAGTATGATTAGTGCTATTAATCCTTTTTTCATAGTAGTGTTGTTTAGGTAATTACTGCGAGAGCTGGAATCTTTAACGTGTTTATAGTTGTTCTTTGATTTTAATAAGTTCGGCACGCACCCGCTGTAATTTATCGATAATATCGAAGTTGTCAAGGGTTTTTTGTTTGCTTTCCTTCAGGTGAGTCTTTGCTCCTTCTAGAGTAAAACCACGCTCTTTTACCAAGTGGTAGATGAGTTTGAGATTTTTGATATCCTCGGGAGTGAATTTACGGTTACCCTTCGCATTTTTTTTAGGTTTCAATGCGTCGAATTCTTTTTCCCAAAAACGAATAAGCGATGTATTCACATCAAAAGCCTTGGCGACTTCGCCAATGCCATAATATCTTTTTTCCGGGAGCTCGATTTGCATTAATCCAGAGATTGATTTTCTTGATTCGCGTATTTCAACATGTTTTCAAATTCCTTAGGCGACAAACTACCATAGTAGAAATTTATAGGGTTAATTTTGTCTTTATCCTTCCAAACTTCATAATGCAAATGTGGTGCTTCTGAACGGCCAGTACTTCCAACAAACCCAATAAGATCACCACGTTTTACCTTTTGCCCTTTCTTGACATTGTATTTGCTTAAATGTGCATAAAGGCTTAGGTAGCCATAACCGTGGTCAATACGAATATGTTTTCCAAATCCTGAAGAATTATTATCGGCTCGAATGATTTTACCATCTCCTGATGCATAGATAGGCGTGCCTCTAGGTGAAGTAAAATCCATACCGTAGTGCATTTTTCTTGCCTTAGTAAAAGGATCTGAACGCCAACCAAAGCCTGAAGCCATCCGTGTTAATTCTTCATTGTTGATAGGTTGTATTGCCGGAATGGCCGCCAATAATTTTTCTTTTTCAGCTGCCAATTTTGTAATCTCGTCCAATGACTTTGATTGAATAGCCATTTGTTTTTTGATAATGTCCAATCGCTCTGTGGTTGCGATAACCATTTCCGAATTATTGAATCCTTCTAATGATTTATATCGATTGATGCCTCCGAAACCTGCCCGTCGTTGCTCTTCGGGTATTGGGTTTGCCTCAAAATACAGGCGATAAATGTTATTGTCACGATCTTCGATATTGGCGAGTACATGTTCAATCTGCTCCATTTTTTTGTCCAATAACTCGAACTGAAGCTCGTAATTGTTCAACTCACGAGTTAAAGAAAGTTCTTGTGGCGTGTTGATAAGATTAGTATTAAGAAGTAAAATCAATGACAAGAGTCCAAAAAGAAATGAGCCAATAAAAAACAAAGCAATGTTGCGATACCGGCGAGATTTTTTGGTTTCTATCTTTCGGTACGAAAGAGTGTCTGGATCGTAATAGTACTTTACTTTAGACATGAATGTATTTTATTCTATTTTTGTGCATTCGTTTTATCACAACAAACAAATATAAAAATTGTTTTGCATAAACCGTTAAATTTTGTCAAACCTTAGCATTTTATATGAATTCCAAAGAAATCAGGGATCAGTTTTTAAGCTTTTTTAAGCAGAAAGAACACAAGATTGTTCGGTCTGCACCCATGGTTATAAAAGATGACCCGACTTTAATGTTCACCAATGCCGGTATGAACCAATTCAAGGAGTTTTTTCTTGGAAATAGTGTGCCTAAGAACAAACGTGTAGCTGATTCTCAAAAATGTCTTCGCGTAAGCGGCAAACATAATGATTTGGAGGAAGTTGGGAAGGATACCTACCATCATACGATGTTTGAGATGTTGGGTAACTGGAGTTTTGGTGATTACTTTAAAAAAGATGCTATTACCTGGGGGTGGGAATTTCTAACCGAGGTCTGCAAAATAGATAAGGAGAGTCTTTATGTTACTGTCTTTGAAGGCAGTGATGATGCCGATCATTTGGAAAAAGATACAGAGGCGTTGAACCTTTGGAAAAAAATTGTACCTGAAAGCCAAATTCTATTTGGTGACAAGAAGGATAATTTTTGGGAAATGGGTGAACAAGGTCCATGCGGACCTTGTTCTGAAATTCATGTTGATATTCGTTCTGATGCCGAAAAAGCAAAGGTTCCTGGAGCTTCTTTAGTGAATCAAGACCATCCGTTGGTCGTGGAAATATGGAATCTGGTATTCATGCAATACAACCGAAAAGCTGATGGAAAGTTAGAATACTTGCCAGCAAAACACGTTGATACCGGCATGGGTTTCGAACGTCTTTGCATGGTGATGCAAAAAGTACAATCGAATTATGATACCGATGTCTTCACACCGATTATTCGCGAGATAGAAACCATTACAAATTCGAAATACGGTGCTGATGAGGATACTAACATTGCAATTAGAGTAATTGCCGATCATATTCGTGCTGTTTCCTTTTCGATAGCAGACGGGCAATTACCAAGTAATACAGGAGCTGGCTATGTGATTCGAAGAATATTGCGCAGAGCTATTCGATATGGCTTCACTTTTCTGGATACCAAAGGACCGTTTATGTTCCGACTGGTGAGCGTGCTAACCGATACTATGGGCAATGCTTTCCCCGAGTTGAAAAAACAACACCAACTTATTGAGAACGTCATTAAGGAAGAAGAGCGTTCGTTTTTGAAGACCCTTGAGCAGGGCTTGGTGTTGTTAGATACCGTTATTGCCAATACAGAAGGCCATGAAGTAGATGGTCGTAAAGCTTTCGAGTTGTACGATACTTATGGTTTTCCTATTGACCTCACTGCTTTGATCTTAAGGGAGAAAGGCTATTCTTTGGATGAAAGTGGATTTGACTCTGCCATGCAAGAACAGAAAAATCGTTCAAAATCGGCTTCTGCCATATCTATGGAGGATTGGACGATTTTAATGGATGATGTTGCACAGGAGTTTGTAGGCTATGATGTTCTGGATGCGGATGTAAAACTCGTGAAATATCGAAAAGTAACTTCAAAAAAAGACGGTGAGCAGTATCAAATGGTATTTAATATGACTCCATTTTATGCTGAAGGAGGCGGTCAAGTAGGGGATAAGGGCTACTTGGAAGCTCCTAACGGAGATGTGGTCTACATCATCGATACTAAAAAAGAGAACAATGAAATTGTTCATTTTTCGAAGAACCTTCCAAAAAAGACAGGGGAGACCTTTAAAGCCTCAGTAGATAAAAAACAAAGACGGCGAACGGAAGCCAATCACACTGCCACCCATTTGTTGCATCAAGCACTCCGAGAAATATTAGGAACCCATGTCGAACAAAAAGGTTCCGCAGTGCATTCAAAATACCTCCGATTTGATTTCTCACATTTTTCAAAACTCACCACTGACGAACTTCGAGCAGTAGAGAATTTCGTGAATGCCCGTATCGAAGGGCAATTGCCTTTTGAAGAAAATAGAAATGTACCGATGAAAGAAGCTTTGGCCCAAGGGGCTATGGCTTTATTTGGAGAGAAATATGGAGATGCGGTTCGTATCGTTCGTTTTGGTCAGTCCGTTGAATTGTGTGGTGGCACTCATGTGCGGAATACGGGGGATATTTGGCACTTTAAAATCAAATCAGAAGGTGCTGTAGCAGCGGGTATTCGGAGAATAGAGGCCATAACTTCCGATGCGGTCAAAGACTTCTATTTTGAGAACAACCGAGCACTCTTCGAAATCAAAGATTTGTTGAACAATGCTCAAGATCCTGTTAAAGCTGTTGCTTCGTTACAAGATGAGAACGCAAAGTTGAAGAAAGAAGTGGAATTCTTATTAAAGGATAAGACGAAAAGCCTGAAGGGAGATCTGCTCAATGCATTGGAAGAGATCAATGGCATTCAATTCTTAGCGAAAAAGGTGGATTTAGATGCCGACGGTATTAAGGGTCTTTCGTTTGAAATGGGAAGTAATAGAGATGATCTATTTCTTTTATTTGGAGCGGAGCAAAATGGGAAGGCTTTGCTCTCCTGTTATATTTCCAAAGAACTTGTTGCTTCTAAAGACCTAAATGCTGGAACCATTGTTCGTGAATTGGGTAAATACATTCAAGGGGGTGGCGGTGGCCAACCGTTTTTTGCTACGGCAGGAGGTAAAAACCCTGCTGGACTAAACCAGGCTTTGGAAAAAGCAAAGGATTATTTGAACTGAAGTAGTACTGATACACCACTCTTCTTGGACAAGTTGAAGCCTCTCAAACCGTTTTGGTCACTAAGTTGATTAGTTTATTTCCTTTTTCTAATTCCAAACAGAAGTTTTTAGCCATTCAATGGCATCTTTCAAGTAAGGTAAATAGGCGCAGGCAACGAAGTGTGTTAGCCCAACAGCTTTTATCAAAGTGATATCACTGCCGGCATTCACCGATAACTCTACATACGATTCGGTATTGGTAAAAGGGAAAAGTGCATCAAGTTCGCCTTGTATGGCGTATAAGGGAATCTCGGTTTTTTGAAGAATTCCATTTTCATAGGATAAGCCAAAGGCAGTTGCCATTGGTATGCCTGCAGAAAACAATTCGGGATGTGCATCGGATAATAACCAACTGCCATTGCCACAATCACTATAACCAGTTATAACCACTATCTCAGAATCTACATTCAGATATTTTATGGCAAAATCAACTAAGCTGACCACTTATAATTCGTTAGCGGCATCATACCATAAAAGACCATTCGAATTTGGGCTTAATATGTAAGCCGTCGTGCCTTCTAATGCCGGTTCGATCAGACAAGCTGTCCATTTATGTGCATCATCAATCCCCGTTCGGGCACCGCCATGTAGATTAACAAAGAGCGGCACTAATTCGTTTTCGGTTACTTCCGGCGAAATAATTCTAATGTCCCATGTTTGATTATTGGCAATGGAGAGTGAAAAGTCATTTATACCCATTTTTATTGAAAGTTTGGAAAAATCATTTTCAATCTCTTCAATTGTTAAAGGAGGAAATTCAATAGTCTCCGAAGCTGGAGCGAATTCAGTTTCCAAAAAATGTATCTCCACACCCTAAAACCAAAAAGAAGAAGGCTAAATATGATATGGCGATTTTTAGATTAAAGTCCATTAACTGTGAATTACCCAAAGGGTCAGAATAGGATACAGAAATTCTTTAATGCTGGACTTGAGATTGTAGTTAATTTAAAAGAAGTGTCGGTTTTTATTTTTAGTCAATAATGAAGATTAAGTTTGTATTTTAAACAGAACCATTTTTTTTGTAATGAAGCTACAAACTAAAATACCACTACACCCTGCCGCTTGTCAAATCGATTATCAAAGCCATTTGTTGCTTTTGGGTTCGTGTTTTATAAAAAATATAGGAAACAAGTTAGACTACTTTAAATTCCAATCCCTTCAAAACCCATTCGGTATTCTATTTCATCCTTTGGCAATTGAAAGTCTAATTTCAAAGGCTATTAAACAGGAAATCTATTCAGAGTCAGCTGCTTTCTTTTTAAATGAACGTTGGCATTCCTATGATGCACATTCTGATTTAAGCGATCCATCCAAGGAAAAACTTCTTCAAAAGCTCAACGAAGGTCTACAGAACACATATCAGCAAATAACCAAATCAACACATGTTATTATCACATTAGGTACTGCTTGGGTATATAAAAATGCAAAGACCAATTCAGTCGTGACCAATTGTCATAAAGTTCCTCAAAATGAATTTTCGAAGGAATTGCTTTCCGTTGCGGACATTCAAAAAAGTTTAGAAAGTATTATCGAACATATTCAATCCATTAATAAAAAGATATGTTTCGTTTTCACGGTTTCTCCCGTGCGGCATTTAAAAGATGGCTTTATAGAAAACCAAAGAAGTAAAGCTCATTTGATTACTGCTATTCACGAGCTTCTGTCAGTTCGAATGGAGTCGAGAAATAGCACTTATTTTCCTTCATATGAACTCATGATGGATGAACTTCGTGATTATCGTTTCTACGACGTTGATATGGTTCACCCCAATCAAGTGGCTATCGGCTATATCTGGGAAAAATTTGGCGAAGTTTGGATTTCACCCAATGCACGGGCTATTATGGAAAAGGTCGACACTATTCAAAAAGGACAAAAACATCGACCTTTTAACCCCGATTCAGAACAGCACAAAGCGTTTTTAAAATCCCTCGAGACGAAAATTGCGTATTTTAAAGAAGCGTATCCTTTTATGAAATTTTCTAAATAAGAGTCAAGAAGTTAGAACCATGACCCTAGACTACTATTCTAATTGTCTTTTTAAAAAGCCTCTAAAAAGTTTAACTGGGATACGATATAATGCGACGAAGCAATCTGTAGAACTGGAAAACAATATACAGGTTGCTATGCTGAAACGCTCACGATGATCTAATTGATTAAAAATATACGAATTGAAAAAAATAATACTTGGCGTATCGATTACTTTGGTTGGCGTTTTGATTTTCCGCTCATGTTCTGAAGACCAAAAGGAAAAATCCACACTTCAGGAAAACTCCATGCTTATTAAACAACAAATCTCGAACGTCAGCAAACTCATAGTTACTGAAGGTCATTTTGCAGAAGTTTACAATTACAAAGATTCTCAAGAATTATTCGGATCCTTGATCACCGCCGATAAAAAAGCCTTGGTGGTGGTGAATGCCGAGGTTGCTGTAGCCTATGACTTAAGTAAGATTGATTTTGAAGTTGACGAAGTAGGTAAAACACTTTATATCAAAAGCATTCCAGAACCAGAAATCAAAATCAATCCTGATTTCGAGTATTACGATGTTACTGCGGATTATTTAAACCAATTTGACGCTTCTGATTATAATTCCATTAAAAGAAACGTGAATACTTCGCTTATGAGAAAAGTGGAGGCATCAACTTTGAAAAGCAACGCGAAAAACCGATTGATCAGCGAATTATCGAAATTCTATGTGCTGACCAATTCTATGGGATGGAAATTAGTCCATAGGAATCAGTCCATCACTAATTTGGACGAACTTCAAATTATCGATTGAGTTTCAAGAATTCACTGGCCCATGTGACATACTGCTCCCAGTCGTAATCGGTGACGTCGTGTTTTCCTTCTCGTATATGATATGCAATGGTGTTATGAATCGGTTTGTGAACTTCAGGCATTTCAATATTGGAAATACCTTTTTTGCCAAACAACCCATAAATTTGAGAGGCATGGTAAGCCGATAGAAATTCACCTTTAGGATCTGCCCATTCATCTTCTTTCGCACTGGCCACATAAAGTGGTCGTGGGGCAATAAGTGCCAGCAATTGGTGCTGGTCAACGGGCAATGCTTCTTCGTTATTATTGTAGTTCTTGAAATTATAGGAAAACCAATGTGGAAAACTAGTGTTGATAACATTTATCGTTTCCCCAAACCTGCGTTTGGATAATGCTGCGCCTCCACATCCGGAATTATTACTAATGACTCCAGCAAATCTTTTGTCAGTAGCGCCTGCCCATAAGGCCGCCTTTCCTAACCGGGAATGACCAAATACAAGCACTTTACTGGCGTCGATATTGTTATCTTGTTCAAAATAATCT
>JARFRH010000115.1 GCA_029287355.1 Maribacter sp.
ACTTTTTTATTTAAATAATCTTAAATCATCATTGAATAATACAAATCATGATCTCTCATTTCTTCTTTAACATGATTTTTTTTCAAATCTAAGAACTCATATATTTCAGCATGCCATGGCTCCATATAAATCGCAAAACTTCCTTTACGCTTTCCACCACCCTGATCTACATATCTAGCCGTGTCATTGAATACTTGTAACATAGGAACGATTCCATTTGATGTTCCGTTTGTTCCGGCGATGTATGACCCTGTGGCTCTAATGTTATGGATAGATAGTCCAATCCCTCCTGCAGATTGCGAAATCTTAGCCGTATTCTTCAGGGTGTCATATATGCCATCAATACTATCGTCTTTCATAGCCAATAAGAAGCAAGAAGACATTTGTGGTTTTGGTGTGCCCGAATTAAAAAGTGTTGGTGTAGCGTGTGTAAAATACTTCTTAGACATCAACTCATACGTCTCAATAGCCGAATCCAAATCATCTAGGTGTATCCCGATAGAAACACGCATCAACATATGTTGTGGACGTTCAGCAATCTTTCCGTTCAATTTTAAAAGATAAGAACGCTCCAAGGTTTTAAAACCGAAATAATCGTAGCCAAAATCGCGGTTATAAATAATAGTAGAATCCAATTTCTCTGAATTCTCTTTAATGACCTTGAACACCTCATCGGAAAGTAGCGGAGCTTTTTTACCTGTTCTTGGGTTTACATACAAGTACAAATCTTCCATTGTTTCCGAAAACGATTTCTTGGTGTTCTTATGTAAGTTCGAAACGGAAATTCGAGCTGCCAATTTTGCATAGTCAGGATGGGTAGTCGTCATTGTCGCTGCGATTTCCGCTGCAAGATTATCCAATTCAGAAGTTGTAACTCCGTCATAAAGACCTTCGATAACGCGCATTGCGACTTTTAGGGGGTCTACCAGTCCGTTAAGACCGTAGCATAGTTTTCGCACTCGAGCTGTGATCTTGTCGAACATGATCAGCTCTTTTCTTCCGTCTCTTTTTACTACATACATATGGCTAGGTGTTTTTTAATGGTTCATACTGTTGGTCACAAAAACCTACGAGGTTTTAAAATCTTGCAGGGAAAAATAGGTTATTATTCTATTTGGGGGCAAACTTACAAGAAGATTAAGCTTCTTGTAGTCTAGGTAACTTATCTAGAAATCTGCGTCGAAACTGATTTTCTGTGCATCTTCATCCTTATTCATTACGCCTGCTTTCTGGTACTCGGCTACTCTTTTCTCAAAGAAGTTTGTTTTTCCTTGCAGGGAAATCATATCCATAAAATCGAATGGGTTCGTAGCATTATAAACTTTATCACACTCCAACTCTACCAAAAGTCTATCCGTTACAAACTCTAAATATTGCGTCATCAATTTGGAGTTCATTCCAATTAAACTAGCAGGTAGTGACTCGGTAATGAATTCTCGTTCTATATCTAGTGCGTTTGTCAAAATTTGGGTAATTCGCTCTTTTGGCACTTTATTGATCAAGTGTTTGTTATGAAGATGGACGGCATAGTCACAGTGCATACCTTCATCTCTTGAGATCAATTCGTTTGAAAAAGTCAAACCAGGCATCAAACCTCTTTTCTTTAACCAAAAAATTGAACAAAAGGCTCCTGAAAAGAAAATGCCTTCCACAGCTGCAAAAGCAATTAAACGCTCTGCAAAACTTGGTGAGTCAATCCATGCTAAAGCCCAGTCGGCCTTTTTCTTAATCGCTGGAAAGTTTTCTATTGCTTTAAAAAGGATCCCTTTTTCTTTTTCGTCTTTAACGTAAGTATCGATTAATAAAGAATAGGTTTCGGAGTGGATATTCTCCATCATAATCTGAAATCCGTAGAAAAATTTCGCCTCAGCATACTGTACTTCACTAACAAAATTCTCTGCAAGGTTCTCATTTACGATACCATCGGAAGCCGCAAAAAATGCCAGAATATGTTTGATGAAATACCGCTCGTCATCATTCAATTTGCTATTCCAATCATTAACATCTTCACTTAAATCTATTTCTTCAGCTGTCCAAAAGCAAGCTTCACATTTCTTGTACCATTCCCATAAATCATCATGTTTTATTGGAAAAATCACAAAACGGTCTTCGTTTTCTTCCAAGATAGGCTCTATTGCTGTAGACATATTCATAAATTTAAAAGTTAGTGTAGTGAGCTGAAAATTACCCCTGTGCTAGGCTTACAAAGATGGAAAATTAAGGGGGATAAAAAATGCGTGTTTCAAAGATTCCATCACAAAGTTTTTAACATCGCATGTTGAAATCTAGGCTCGCTCGTTATGTTCATTGCCCTTGAGGGAAAGTGCGATTTAACATAAAATTTATATCCAAGTTGAACAGAAAAAAATAAACCAAAAAGTATGTTTTTAATATACTTTTTGGTTTAAAAAATACTAGGGTTTTAAGAAGAACAATTATCTTCGATACACCACGAAGTTAAAGCGTACGTTCACCTTGTCAGAGGTGAGATTCCAAGATACCACACTAAAACGTCTTGGGGACAGTGGAAAATTACCTACTGATAAAACTTTTGGTAATCCATCCATTGCATTTGCAACAACGACCCACTCCCCTTCATCGGTTTCTCCCAGTAAATCTATCACATAGTTGCCATCTGCGACCCTGTTGACCGTAAAATTTCCCGTCCCGGAAATGATAGTGCCATTAGCATCGATACGGCCGTAAGCCCTAGGTATCATGTTAGCGGAACCGGATGAAGGCCCATATATTTCTCCTGAGGTTTTGATATCTCCATCCACATCTAATTTAACGGTAGGGGTTGTGGTACCAATACCGACGTCGCCATTTGCAGCTACAGTAAGTTTCGGAATTGCATTGGTCACTAAATGTACCTTACCCGTTCCGTTCAAAAAGCCAGTTCCAAAGTCCATATCTTTATCACCTGTAAAAACCCCTGAATAGCCAACGTATCCACTTGAATTATTGTATGCCATATAATTATCGGTGCCTAAAGAAGTTAGGTTTATAGGCCTATCACTATCCGTATGAATGTTCAATGGGTATGATGGGGAACTTGCTGCGCCAATTCCGATGTTTCCAGAACCATAACTTATTCCTCCGGCGTCTTCAGACCATAAAGAACTTCCTCCTCCACTAGCGCCTATAATAAGTTTTCCATCGGCATCGGCCATGATGTTTCGTTGACCGGTACCGGCAAGATCGGTAGATCTGATAGCTCCATCGACATCCAATCGATATTCTGGGTGAAACGTATTTATACCAATGAATCCACCACTGGCAATAAACATTCTCGTTGCACTATTCGTTCCGAAACGTAAAGGACCGTTTTCTTCATTCATCACATATCCCACCAATCCTTCCCCTAAGTCATTTTTGATCCCGATTTGAAGTCCATCAGAAACTAATTCACCCGTTGCACCATTTGTGATAAGCATGTCGGTACTGGCAGTATCACTATGCAAGTGCTGTAAGTTTGCCGGATTGGCGGTTCCAATTCCTACCTTCCCATTTTTCAATACCGTAAGTGCATTATTCGCCACGGCATCACTACCATTGCCTATCTCGAAAAGTGGATCATTGGGCTGCCATACAAAAGCATCTCCGCCAGCAATATTATTTCGGCCTATCGCAAGCGAACCTATGCTTTCAGCTTTTGTACCAATACCCATAGAAGTAGCACTTTTACCGGATGCGGTAGTGCTTTCACCTAGTGCGGTTGCATGGGTGTTAATTGCGCTTGTTCCTGAACCAAAAGCAGTCGATGATTGTTCAGATGCTACCGTTCTATCACCCATGGCAACAGCGAACTCCCCTGATGCTTCGGTTTCCTCACCCATTGCGATAGAAACCGAGCCAGTTGCTTTTGCCCCATACCCCATTGCCGTGGAACGGGGTCCGGAAGCGGTTGTCTCCTCGCCCAAAGCTGTTGAGCTAAATCCTGTCGCGCCTCTTGTTGTAGATGCTGTGCCATTCGTGCTCGCATCCAAGGCATTTAAACCAATAGGGCCATAATGGCCTGGGTTTCTATTTACTAGCCTCCATCCAAGGCCACTGCCTTGATCCAAGACTTCAAAACCCGTTGCGCTGCCACTGCCACCGGCACCAGTCGCATCGGTGCCAGCTACCCAATTACCGAGTGCTGCGTCCCATTTCGCCACTTGGCCATCGGCAGTTCCTACTAGGCCGTCAACAATGCCATCGTCACCTACTAGAAGTCCGTGGCGTCTGGTGACGTCAATTTCATTTTCTGGGTCAGCATCTGCATCTGTTCCCCCAGAAGGTATGGTTATTTCACCGCCATCAGTAAGACTGATTTTATTGGAAGTAGCATCAAAACTGATGGTTTGCAACTCGTTGGTGGGGTCCGCATCTGCGTCGGTACCACCACTCGGAATAATAACCGTATTACCATCAGAGAGACTCAGGGTATTGGTAGCTGGGTCAAAGTCTAATGTTTGCAATTCATTGTTGATATCGGCATCGGCATCCTCTCTATACATACTTAAATCAACCGAACCTGAACCGTCTTGGATGGTGAGCACATCCCCTGTAAGTACAAGTGCCTGATTATCCGAATCTATGGTGCCTCCGCCCACCAGGGCATCAATGGCCTCCTGGGCCGTGGTGGCAGCCAAGCCAGAGTCGGAATTATCGTAAGGCACCTCCGCAGCCGATTGTTTAGCATCCCCTGAACTAATAGCATAGGGCACGGCCATCAGCTCGGTGGTTCCCACTTCCTTGCCGTTCATTGATACGGTCACAAAGGTAGCAGCACTACCCCAAGGTAGTGAATTGTAGTTGCCGAATGCAGCACTGCCATTGCCGATCAACAAGCTAAAAACCCCATTGGCATCGGTCACTATGGAATGGCTTTCTTCATAAACGGCAACCGCATTCGCCGCTCCGAATTTCAGTCCAATGTTGATGATCATACCCTCTGATGCCATTAGTTGGCTATCGGCATTACGGGCGACGCCCTGGTAGTTGATAAAGTTCTTTTGAATTTCCTGTGCAAAGGCTGTTGCCGAGAACAGGATCGCTAGTACTAGGATAAGGTAATTTTTTTTCATGATTTCCAGTTATGACGGTTATCTAATTTGTGTTATTTTTTTATGATCTTGAACAGTTTTTCTTCGCTATTGCCTTCTACAAAAAGACGCATTACATATATTCCTCTGGTGAGATAGCTCAAGTTGATACTGTGTTCTAAAAGAGAGGCATCTACCTTTTGCTTCAATGCCCTTTTGCCGTCAACCCCGAAGAGGGTAATTCCAAAGATTCTATTGCCCCCGGTATATATGTTCAAATCGTCTATTACAGGGTTAGGATAGACTATAATGCCATTAAGGTCCACAACCGCTGTAATGGGTTCAACGATTAAGGAGCCCGCCCAAAAGCCTTGATCAATAGATGCATCATGGTGAACCATCCCGATCAAAGGCTCCCCGATGGTGAAGCCGAAAGAAATTTCTGAATTCGTCAATGTATTGCCGGCATTGGCGACAACGGTTTTGTCTATGGATTGTGCACTAAGCAGTGCCATACTAAGAATCAGGATGTAGGTGAGTAGTAATTTCATGATTTCGATTATTTTTCTATTCATGCAAAAACCAACGAAAAGGTTAACGGAGATACCTTGATTTCTTTAGAAGGACTTTTATAATAGAAAAACCCAAGAAACATAGTTATCCTGTTTCTTGGGTTGACCAACACCAAAGTATTTTTCAATTATTTGACCCCTAAGCCGGTACTTATCATAAATAACGCTAACAGCATCAGTATTAAAAACACGATCGTGCTCCCGTCTATTTTCCACAAAGTATTTTTTGTTTTCGTCATTGATGGTTTTCTGAATAAATTCGTTTCCATGATAGTTATTCTATTTTTAAAATCAGTTCTCCTTTTTGATTCGCTATGATCTTTGATTTGTTCTTTCCGATAAAAAATTCATCTCCGATGGAAAATTGGCCTTCTGATAAAAAACTTTCCCTCGAGAAAATCTGTTCGTTCGTATAAATGGTTATGAGCGCTCCATTTGAGGGAATAATCAAATTTTCTTTTCGTTCATACTTACCCTTGAGCAATCCTTTATAGAATTTGCAATTCGGGTAGGCAACTAAAACTTCATCCTCAGATTTGTCCCAAAAGTTATTAAGCAGTTCCATACCGACGATGCCATCCGATTCAATACTTGTTATAAGCACTATAGGTGTTTCATTGGTCGTATGTGTTTGTGATTGCATCGCAATACCATCAAACAGGGCTAGTACAATAATTAAAGTCAGTTTCTTCATATGCATTACAAATCCGCAACCGAAAATGGTCGTTAAATCAATGGGGTGTGAACCCATATCATTCTAATATGTCACACAGGTGTGTCATGGTACATGTCGATTAATCACGAACAGGCAACTTTGACACAGCAAGGGTAGAATCACTTTCTATAAGGGTAGCATCCATTTCCATGTGACCATCATCCAACACGGTATTCTCGGTTGGCACAAGTATTTCGCATGCCGCTTCGTTGCCATTGAGGCAATCGTTAATTCTTTCTTTTGAACAAGCATTAATAGCAAAAAATACGGTTGTACAACTGACGATTAAAAAATGTTTTGTTTTCATGATTTATGTTTCATGTTTTAATAAAAATTATGAATTCTGTTATCCAAATGTACTTGGTCGACTCCTTGAAGCTTACTTCATATGTAACAAAGTATGCACCATATGTAACATTGATTTTAAAACACTATCAATCTGCAGCTTGAAGATACTCTGCCGGGGTTTTTTTGAAGGCTTCCTTAAAACATTTGATAAAATAAGAAGGCGTGTTAAACCCTACTGCATAGGCCACCTCGTTAATAGATGCATCGGAGGTCTTTAAAATATGAGCGGCTTGCTTTAAGCGTTGCGAGCGGATAAAGGCCGTCGTCGACAACCCTGAAAAGGCCAACAACTTACGGTGGAGCTGCATTCGGCTCATACCCAATTTTTTGCACAAGGAGGCCGCAGTACAATCCGTATCGGACAAATGTTCATCTAAAATATGTTGTAACCTGTTCAAGAATGCCTCGTCAGTGGGCGTTATAGCAATGTCCTTGGCCTTTAGTATCACTTCTTGACTGTAACGGCTGCGGAGTGCCTTTCTGGTAGCAATAAGGTTTTCGACTCTTTGTTGTACTACCCGTAGTTTAAAAGGTTTGGTTATAAAATCATCCGCTCCTGAATGTAGCCCTTGTAATTCTTGCTCCTCACCTATACCTGCGGTGAGTAGAATAATAGGAATATGACTTGTTCGTTCATCCGTTTTCAAGGTGTTACAAAGTGTTATACCGTCACAAATGGGCATACGTACATCGGTAATAATCAAATCAGGAACGGTTTCCAATGCTTTTTCTATACCCTCTTTCCCATTGGTTACCGTGATGACCCGATAATGGTCTTTCCAAACGGATCCAAGGAATTCCCGCACTTCTTTGTGGTCTTCCACAATCAACAATATGGGCAAATTATCGGCATTTACTTTTTCCGTAAAAGGTGCCTGTGCTGCAGCGGCCACATTGGAGGCTGCTTTTGAACCTACAAGCTGTAATTTGGTTAATGGCTCCATAATTTCAGCATCTTTAATAGCCTCCTTCTCCAAAGGCAATATCACCTTAAAATGAATGGTATCTTCTTCCATCTCAACTGAAATCTCACCTTGATACAGCTGTACCAACTCCTTTACCAGAGATAGCCCTACGCCTGCGCCTTCAGCATATTCGTTTTGTTGATAAAACCGGGTAAACAATTTTTCCAAATCAATATCCGAGCGATTCTCAACGGTATTTTTTATATTCATAAATACGTTGTCGTCTTTTTGATCCGCGGAAAATAGGCATACTCCGCCGTTTTGCCCATATTTTAAGGCATTGGTAAGCAAGTTGGTCACAATTTTCTCTACGGCATCCTCATCATACCAAACCTTTTCCATTTTTGCAATACGCACCTTATAATCCATTGGTTTACTTTGCGCCTTGTACTCAAAAGATCTGGTGACCATACCTAAAAACAGACCAAGATCACCTTGTGAAATTTTCAATTTTAATTTGCCTTTTTCCAACTTGGCCAAATGTAATAGCTGATCTACTAGCCCTATCAATCTGTGCGTATTTCTTTTGATCATAGAGAAATTGGAAAAGTCACCATCTGACAACCTTCCCTCCCCCAACTTGGAGTCAATCGATCCTGAAATAAGTGTCAATGGTGTTCGAAATTCATGGGAGATATCGGTATATAACTTTGTTTTGAAATCATTCAATTTTTTGAGTCTTAGCGCCTCTTCTTCCTTTAACTTCAGGCTTAAGCGCATTTTCCATCGCCATTTAAAATAACGGTACAAAGCAAAGATCGAGGTCAAAAACAATAATAGATATACTATTTTGGCCATATTGGTCAAAAACCATGGGGGTGCTATTACAAAACCAAAGGTGACCGGTTGTTCGTTCCAAACTCCATCATAATTGCTGCTTTTTACTTGAAACTCATATTCGCCGGGGGGCAGTTGGGTATACCTTGCAAAGTTGGTATTGCCGGCCTGCACCCAATCTTCATCATAATTGGTTAGCTTATACCGATATTTGTTCTTTTCAGGTAGGGAATATTGCAAGCTTGAAAAACGAAAGGTCAAGGTGTTGCGATCAGCGGGTAATTGGAGATTTTTCTCTAAAAGTTGTGGTTTATCCAAGACTGCTAAACCGGTAATCGTCGTTTTCGGTAAAATGTTATTTTCCTTTATTTCATCTGGGTTGAACCAGTAAAAACCATCAAGTCCCCCGAAATATAGATTTCCTTCTTTATCGGCATAGTAGGCCCCCGTATTGAATTCGGTCGCTAGACCATCATAATTGTTATAGTTTACAATGACTGGAGGGTCTTTAAATGAATTGGGGGGTGTAAATTTGGTAATACCTTTGTTGGAACTAAGCCAAAGATTGCCCTGCCTATCCGGCAAAATGGAATAAATCACGTTATTAGCAAGTCCATCATCAGTAGTATAGCTATAAAAATAATTCCTCTTGGTGTCAAGCAAATTGAGTCCGCCCCCATTAGTGCCGATCCACAGCATTCCATTAGCGGCCGGATAGATCGATTTAATACCGTTATTCGACAAGGAGTTAGACCCCGGAAGGTTTTGATAGGTTTTAAAACTACCTCTATGGATATCAAAGGATGCTAGTCCATCCGTCTCTGAACCCACCCAAATTACCTCATTGGAATCTTGGGTGATGACCCTAATATTATTACTTGGAATTGTGTTTTGTATATTCCTTCGATGCTTAAATTTTTTAACCTCTCCTTTTTCCTGGTCAAAGAGAACAAGGCCCTGTTCTCTAGTACCCAACCAAATGCGATCTTTATTATCTTTAAAAATGTCCCAAACTGTTTCTGCTGATAATGACACTTCAGATAGTCCATTATAGTTTACGATTTTGCCTGTTTCTAAATTCATGATATCCAGGCCACGGCCCTGAGTCCCGACCCAAAGATGATGCTTTTTATCCTCCAGCAGACTCATTATCCTATCGGAGGAAATTGAATTTTCGATACCAGATTGCGCTCTAAACGTGCGCCAACTGTTCGTCTCGGAGTCGTATTGGGTCAATCCGTTACCAGAGGTGCCGATCCAAACTGTCTTTTGGTTATCGACCGCCAATGCCCGTACCACATCAATATGAATGTTCTCAGGGGTCTGGTAATTGGTAAACGAATTGAATTTTTCTAGATACTCATCGTAATAACTGACCCCACCACCATCGGTACCAAACCAAATCGTGCCCGAATAATCTTCATAGATGCATAAGACGTCGTTATAATGCAGGGCCCTAGGGTTATTCTTGTTCGCACCAAAATGTTGGATTTTTTTCATTGCAAAATCCAACAGATAGAGACCGCGACCATAGGTAGCCACCCATAATCGTTTCTGACTATCGAGATGCAGATCTATAATATTGAGATTCTCAGGTACCGAGTAGGTAAACCATTCATTAGGAATGCGCTGTAATCGGTTTTCTCCTTTTTTTCGATAATAGAGTCCGTCACCAAAGGTAGCGACCCATTGATCGCCATTCACATGAGAGACTACATCACTAAAATTTGCTTCGATCAGTTCACCGTAGCCGTTTTTGAATTGAACTCTTTTAGTGGCTCTTGAGTTAGTATTATATTCGATAATCTGCTGGTTGCCGGCAAGAATTATAGTTCCGTCTTCGTCTTCTGTAATGTTGTAAATGGGACCGTTGGTGTCTTCTGCAGAGCGTATCGTTTTGGGCCCTCCTGCGATTGAATCCATGAGCATCAATCCGTTGTCATAGGTGCCAATCCAAAGATTAAATAGCTTATCTTGATAGATGACACTCGCATCTACAACACCTTCTAAGACTTCAAAAGTGTGCGAATTCGCATTCAACTTACGAGGTATCCTATCAAGAGGAATTATCCAAAGAGTTCCCTCTTTATCAGTATAGACCTTTCCGAGGGTACTATACTCGGGTTTGGTAATATCTACAAAATTGTACGGAAAGAAGGTAAACTGCCGACCATCATATTTGTTCAGTCCGTCTTGGGTAGCGATCCAAAGATAGCCTGTATTGTCTTGTGTTATCGAGATTGCGCTGTTCTGCGATAATCCTTCTTTTACCGATAATTGTCGGAAGGTAATTTGAGATTGTGGGAAAACAAGGGATAGCCCTAAAAAATACAAAATCAGACAAAGGATACTAGCTCTTCTTTTCTCTTTTTTTTGTCCCAAATCAATCTTATATAATTATGCACATTTAAGGTACAAAAATTATATATGCCAGACTTTCAAGTTGAGTAAAAGAGAATTTACCCATCTAAAAAATTAAATATCCAGCCTTTGTTCTAATCTTCTTTTGTAGTTATGATACCGCCAAGCCGTACGACCCTTCTGAAGGATTAAAATCAATAATCACTACAATCGGTGCTGATTCAGGTAGTTCCCCCGAAACCTATAATCGAGCAATCACCAAAGACCAACAAGTTGGTCTGGTGCCCAGCCTGTAGCAATTCATCAGGTGGGTTCTAACATGAACAAACACATTTTATTCGAACGTGTTTCCCAGGATCGTACATAGTGGTTTGGCAGTTTCATAAAAATCTTAAGTGTTTCCCATACAATTATTACTATTTTTTATAAATGAAACAGGTATTTTATCATCGAAAACACGTTTCGATGCCACCTGTTAAAAATCACTGGAAATCCCCTAAAAATTAGCATTCAATTATAAAATTGATTAGGACAATCGGTTGAAAGATTTTTTTAATATCATCACCTTAATAGTCTAGTTAAGTATATCTTCTACAAGAGGCCGTGATCAAAAATAAAAGCAAATATTCGCTTTGGGCTTTAGCTATTTGACCAAAATCTTTCTATAATGTTGCACTGTTTGTCAATCGAACCAGTTCTTTTCCTAAGGCCGTCCCGCAAAATCACCTCGTACATGAATCGAGGCACCAACGGCATTTTTAAAATAGATATTCATAGACCCATTGACGACTTCTTCGTCAAGTTGTGCAATCGTTATTTCACCAAAATGCGCAAAAAAAGGTAAGCCTCCGGAATCGTTGCTATCTAAAAAGCCAAAAACACCATCTATATAATTGAGAAAGCCATCCTTGTCTTTTGTAACGTGATATTTTCCCGGACCAATTTCGCCTAGACCTTTCTCCTTGGAAATTATGAATTTCACTGAATGCTCGGTAGTCGCATTTTGATCTTCAATATGGAGCTTCAAAATGGAAAACTTTGTTCCGTCATATGTTGTTTCGGTGCCTCTTTTGAATTTTGTTCCACAAGACAAATCGTAGTTGTAGATTTCTAAATCACCAACTATCGCGTTACTATCAAATTTTGGATTTGATATCAGAAACAGGGGTACAAG
>JARFRH010000123.1 GCA_029287355.1 Maribacter sp.
TATAAGAGACAGGGCTACAGAAGAGCTAAAGAAGAAAATCGCTGCTTTTGTGAAGCCCTTTCTCGAGGTAACAGCATAAAATCCCCATGTCGAATTACGTTAAATCTTAGCTAAATGTGTTGCCTGAACCCCAATAGGAACATACTTTTGGAAGGGCTTAAAAATGTTTTTTAAATCCAGCGTTTATCCGTAATTTTGCAAAATGCTTTTTAAAATGCGCAGACTTCTCCCTTTATTGCTTTTTATTCTTTTTATGGTATCCTCATGTAGTGAGTACCAAAATGCACTTAAGAATACGGATGTCAAGGTGAAATACGATTTAGCCCAAAAATATTATGAGGCGAAAGATTTCAAGCGAGCCAATAGGCTTTTAGAGCAGATAGCCCCTAAATATGTCGGTAAACCTCAGGGTGAACGGGTAATGTTCTTCTTATCGGACTCTTATTTTCAAAGGAAGGATTACAATATGGCCGGTTATCAGTTTGAACGTTTCATTAAATCTTATCCTAAGAGTGAAAAGGTGCCCCAAGCAGCTTTTTTAGGCGCCAAAAGTTATTATAAATTATCCCCTAAGTATTCATTGGATCAAACGGATACGGATAAGGCCTTGATAAAGTTGCAGGGATTTATCAATATGTATCCTGAATCGGAATTTTTTGATGAGGCCAATGCGATGGCCAAAGAGTTGTCCACAAAAAAAGAACAAAAGGCATTTGAAATAGCTAAGCAATTCAATAAGCTGGGCGAATTCAATTACGATCTGTTGAAGTCGGCTGTTGCTTCGGTCGATAACTTTGTTTCCGACTTTCCAGGGTCTATTTATCGGGAGGAAGCATTTTTTATTAAGTTAGAGGCTACAACCAATTTAGCGATGAACAGTTATGAAGTACTCAAAAATGATAGATTGAATACAGCGAAAGAGGCTTATGATTCGTTTCGAAAGCAATACCCAGTATCTGAATTTGATAAAAAGGCTGCGGACCTGCTCAAAAAAATAGACAAAGAATTACAAAATTATACTGAGGAAGCCCCTCAAGAAACAAAATAAATACAATCATTATGAATATGAACGACCTAAAAAATTCAAAAGCTCCTGTTTCAACAAAGACCATCAACCGAAACGAGTTCGATGCACCAACGGAGAATATCTATGAAGCGATTTCCATTGCTTCAAAGAGAGCGATTCAGATTAATTCTGAAATCAAGAAAGAGCTTTTGGAAAAATTGGAAGAATTCGCGACCTATAGTGATAGCCTAGAAGAAGTATTTGAGAACAAAGAACAAATCGAAGTTTCCAAGTTTTACGAGAAATTACCAAAACCACACGCTTTGGCGGTTGAAGAGTGGTTGACCGATAAAATATACTATCGTAATACTGAGAAAGACGCATAAGCCATGTTAAGCGGTAAAAAAGTTCTCTTAGGTATTACTGGAGGAATCGCCGCTTACAAGACTACTTTTCTTGTACGATTATTGATAAAAGCTGGCGCCGATGTTAAAGTCATTTTAACGGAAAGCGCCAGTTCTTTTGTTTCTCCCCTTACCCTTGCAACACTATCTAAAAATCCAGTACTTTCTTCATTTGTCAAGGAAGAAAATGGTGAAACAGATTGGAACAATCACGTGGCGCTTGGTTTATGGGCGGATATAATGGTAGTAGCACCCGCAACAGCCAATACATTATCAAAAATGGCAAATGGCACTTGCGATAACTTGTTACTAGCTACCTACTTGTCAGCCAAATGCCCTGTGTTTTTTGCTCCGGCCATGGATTTGGACATGTATAAACATCCTTCGACCAAATTATCTTTCGAAAAATTGAATTCCTTTGGTAATATCATGATTCCAGTTACTTCAGGTGAGCTTGCAAGTGGTTTGCATGGTGAGGGAAGAATGGCCGAGCCAGAAGATATTTTAAAATTTGTCACAGCTTACTTATCCGAAGGACTTCCCCTAAGCGGGAAGACGGCACTTATTACGGCTGGACCAACGTATGAAGCGATTGACCCTGTTCGATTTATCGGCAATCATTCCTCGGGAATGATGGGCTATGAATTAGCAAAGTCCGCAGCTAATTTGGGCGCGGTTGTAATCTTGATTTCCGGACCGTCATCCTTGAATATAAACCATGAAAATATTAACCTAATTAGAGTGGTTTCTGCCGATGAGATGTACGAAGCGGCCCATAAATATTACGATGAAGTTGATATTGCCATTGCCGCCGCTGCTGTAGCCGATTATAAACCGAAGACCGTCGCCGACCAGAAAATAAAAAAAGCCTCCGCTGATTTATCACTAGCGTTGGTGAAGAACAAGGATATCCTTTTTTCTCTAGGGGAAAAGAAAAAGAATCAATTTCTAGTAGGTTTTGCGTTAGAGACTGAAAATGAGATAGAAAACGCCATAGAAAAACTCAAAAAAAAGAATTTGGATGCAATAGTACTAAACTCTTTGAACGATGATGGAGCGGGTTTTGGCAAGGCTACCAATAAAATTACATTTATAGATAAGAATTCTTCGATAAAAACGTTTGAATTAAAAACCAAGGCAGCCGTAGCTGTTGATATTCTATCCGAAATCATTAATAGAATCGATGCGTAGTCTTATTCTAACACTTATTTGTTTCACTAGCTCTTTGCTTTTGGGCGCTCAAGAATTGAATTGCACCATAACTGTCAATTCCGATCAGCTGTCACAGGGAGATTTGCCCATATTCAAAACACTAGAGCGATCATTAAATGATTTTGTGAATAAAAGTAAATGGAGTAACCGCAATTTCAAAGAAAACGAACGTGTAAATGCGCAGATGTTCATTACGATTACAAAGTATGAGTCCAATCGATTTGAAGGCAACATTCAAATTCAATCCTCTAGACCGGTTTATAATACTTCTTATGAGACCTCGGTTTTCAATTATAAGGATAATGATTTGACCTTTGAATACATTGAATTTCAACCTTTGGTTTTCAATGAAAATGTCTATGAATCCAATTTGGTTGGGGTCATAGCGTACTACATCAATATTATTCTAGGTATGGATGCGGATACTTTTTCTTTAGAAGGAGGTACAGATCATTACCGAATGGCGCAACAAATTACCACCCAGGCGCAGGGAACAAACTACAAGGGTTGGGATGCTACTGAAAATCGCAGTCGTTTTGTGCTCATCGATGATTTGATGTCCAATACCTATCGCGAGTATCGCGTGGCGATGTACAATTATCATCGCAAGGGTTTGGATATTTTAGGGGATAATAACAGTACCGGAAAACAGGTGATTGCCGGTACGCTGAAGTTATTTGAAACGATGCAAAAACGTAGGCCTAATGCTTTTTTAACACAGACATTTTTTGACGCAAAATCTGATGAGATACAAAGTATCTTTTCCGATGGTCCCAAAGTTGATATTGTGAAGTTGAAGGAGACCTTGAATAAGGTTGCCCCATATTATTCTAGTACTTGGAACGATATTAAGTATTGAATCCATAAGAATATAATTTATCTTTACGGCAATCTTGAATACGAAGTATTGCTGTCACACCTTTCCATAAAAAATTATGCCCTCATCGACATCCTCGATGTTTCGTTTGCTTCGGGTTTTACCTGTATTACAGGAGAAACCGGCGCAGGCAAATCCATTTTATTGGGTGCACTTTCATTGGTTTTAGGCAAACGAGCTGATTTAGGTGCCCTGCAAGACAAGGATCGAAAATGTATTGTCGAGGCTGAATTTCAAATAAAAAAATATGACCTCAAACCTTTTTTTAAGAAGAACGATTTAGATTATGAAGATCTGACTATAATACGTCGTGAAATTCTGCCAAGCGGAAAGTCCAGGGCTTTTATTAATGACACTCCTATTACTTTGGATATTTTATCGCAATTGGGTAATCGTCTAATCGATGTGCATTCGCAACACCAAACCTTGCAATTGGGAAATAATGATTTTCAGATGAAGGTTATTGATGCCCTTTCTGATAATAAAGAGGTATTGAACGAATACTCAAAAACTCTTGAAATTTATAAAAAAACATCAAAAGAACTGAAAGAACTTGTTGATTTTCAGATGAATGCGAATAAAGAGCATGATTATAATTGTTTCTTGCTAAAGGAACTTGAGGAAGCACCGTTAAAAGTGGGTTTACAAGAAGAATTAGAAAGTCAATATGAGCAACTGAACAATATGGAAAGCATTATCGAGCAGCTGTCCAAAGGAGACCAGTTCTTGAATGATGAACAAGTCGGGCTTCTCCATTTGCTTTCTGAACTGAAACAAGTTGCAAATCGATTGGCAGGCTTTGGTACCGTTTATAATGAATTATATCAGAGAATACAATCGGTGCTCATAGAGATGGATGATATCGCATCTGAAGTGCAATCGTTGCTTGATAGTGCCGAGACGAATCCTCAATTGCTTGAAGCGGTGAGTGGAAAATTACAAACACTGTTCGACTTACAAAAAAAGCATGGTGCCCTTGATATTTCCGAATTGATAGCCATTCGCGAAGAACTCACGGAAAAAGTGGGTGTCACAGAGAATTTGGAAGCCAATATCGAAAAGAAGAGAGGAGAACTGATGCTACTTGAAGAGACTTTAAATATAAAAGCTCTGGCATTGAATGAAACTAGAACAAAAGCGATTCCCCAATTGAAGAAGCAATTAGAAGAAAGCCTTTCAAGTTTGGGCATGCCCAATGCTACTTTTAAGATCATCATAGACTTGACAAGCGAGTTTAAAGGAAATGGCAAAGACGATCTGACCTTCCTGTTTTCGGCCAATAAAGGAACCGACTTTGGTGAGTTGAAGAAGGTCGCTTCGGGGGGAGAGTTAAGTCGAATTATGCTGACCATCAAGTCCATTTTGGCAAAATACGAACAGCTTCCGACCATGATGTTCGACGAAATCGATACAGGTGTTTCTGGTGAAATATCTAATAACATGGGCGAGATAATGCAAGCGATGAGCCTGACCTTGCAAGTATTTTCTATTAC
>JARFRH010000234.1 GCA_029287355.1 Maribacter sp.
AGGTCGAATAAAGGGTAGCATTAAATGTTGAAATACGTGTTTCCATTCTAATCCATGTGGTTTAATATGGCGACCGTATTTGCCAAAAGCGACCAAATGGGCTATTTCATGTACCAATGTAATTAGAAATCGGTATTTATTCAGCGTAGCATTTACAGTAATCTGATGCGTACCGTTAGGCATTTTTCGATAATCGCCATGACGAGTTACACGTTCATTGACTATTTTCAAGTGCACACCAGTCTCTTTAATCAGCCCTAAACAGGGTTCAACTGCCCGTTCGGGAAGGTATTTCTTAATGATGTCGTCCATCTAAAACAAAAATAGGAATTAAACAATTCGATGTTGTTGAAATTATGTAATTTATATGGTTGAAAGAACACCTGTAACAATAAACAAGACAAATGGAGCTTGTCAAATTTCTCAAACAGGCCGAGGTTGGGGTATCTCAACAATTAGAAACATACCTTTGCAACAATTTAGAACTAGTCACATATAAAAAGGCGATTTTTTTTGCAAACAAGGTTACGTGCAACGAAACCAGCACTTCCATTACAGGCTGTCAATAACTGCGCAGTGCTTTCTCTCCAACAATCTAGATGCATAGCCAAAAATATTTAAGACGAACTGCCGCTAATCCATCAAAGTTTCCAATTAAAAAGTTTATTTCCTTTAAGTGTAACATCTTTGATATACCGCGCCATTTCCAATACCAGTTTAGGGCTTTGTTCGTCGAAAAATCTTGTTCTAGCATTTCAGTTTGAAAAACATCCAAAGTTGACCTTGGAAGCAATTGGCCTTTAATTTCAAATCGTTAACTTAACTGTAAAATAAACAACCATGAATCCGATAATTAGAAACATTTTGGCCGTAATTGCTGGATGGGTGGGTGGTAGTGCTATCAATATGGCCCTCGTACAAATTGGTCATGCCATGTTTCCTATTAATGGTGTGGAGCTTACTGACATGGAAGCACTAGCGGAAGTTATGCCAACTTTGGATTTTAAATATTTTGTTTTTCCCTTTTTGGCCCACGCCTTGGGCACTCTTTCGGGAGCTACAATAGCTGGGAGCATAACTACTGGCCCCAGAATGAAATTCGCTTTAGGAATAGGAATTTTGTTCCTATTGGGCGGCATTATAGTCAATTACATGCTACCTGGCCCAACTTGGTTTGCGGTCATGGATATTCTCATTGCTTATATTCCTATGGCATGGCTTGGTGGAAAAATAGCAATAGATTTATCAAGCCCTAAATAAAGTGATAAGGATGCTTTGGGCATCAAAGTTTATGGTTATTCAATTGGGAGGACCTTGAATCATTTCATGGCGTACTACTACTGACCTGCAACAGCTTTCCATTGTATAGTTTATTTCCCGTAAGCGCAAAATCTTTGATATAAGTTGCCATTTCAAGTGCCGTAATGGGTGCCTGATAGCCCGGAAAAGCTTCTTCTAACATTTCAGTTTGTACGGCACCTAATGCCAACACATTAAAAGAAGGCCCTGTCTCTTTAAATTCTTCGGCCCATAGCTCTGTTAACGTAATCACCGCTGCCTTGCTTGAACTATACGCCGAAAGTCCCGGGAATTTAACACTTCCTTGAACACCACCCATTGAACTAATAGTAACAACGTGGCCATTTTTAGACATCTTCGGAAGTACAGCTTGGGTGACTTTTGCGACTCCGAAGACATTCACCTTATAAACTTCTTCAAATTCATCGGCGGAAGTCTCTAAAAAGGGCTTGTTTAAAAGCATCCCAGCATTATTGATGAGGACATCCACCGTCTCCCATGTGCTTAGAGATGCAGTGAGTCTTTCTAAGTCGGAGTCCTTTGACAAGTCGAATGAAAAAGAACTAATGTTCGGATGATTCAAATTTGATATTGGGGTATCATTTCGCGACAATGCCATGACTTGATGCCCTGCATCAGCGCATAATTTTGCCAATTCAAAACCAATACCTCTGCTCGAACCTGTGATGATTACATTTGCCATTTAGTTGTATTTGATTTCCTGTTCTGGAGAATTTATGATACCCTCCATGACCGGTATAAGGATGTTAATTACTTTCGCCATATGATTAAAATCCATTATATCGGCTTCGTCACCTACTTGATGATAGTGGTTGAAATTTGTAAAATCAAAAGTGCTATAGGTGTGCGAGGGTACATTATAAATTTCATGAAATGGGGCATTATCCGAGCGATTGAAAAGATTGAACTCTTTGGCTTTAGGTAAAAAACCTGCAACTTTTTGATCGGAGTAGCTATTACTAATGTCTGCCAAATTTGATAAATTATACCCCGTTAAGTACATTAAATAGTCTTTGTCTTTCAAAGGAACACCGACCATTTCAAAATTCAACATGGCATATAGCTTAAGACCTTTGTCCTTAAGCTTTTTCGCCAGGTGTTTAGAACCTAATAGCCCTTTTTCCTCAGCACTAAAAAGTGTAAATAGAATACTGCGTTTATTTGCTTTAGTATTGCCAAAATAGCGGGCCAACTCTAGAACCGTGCTAGTACCTGAGGCATTGTCATTTGCGCCATTGGCAATTTCATCACCATCTTTTGGTGCTATACGACCAATATGGTCATAATGAGCACCAAGAATAATAAACTGATTTTTCAACTCAGGATCTTTGCCTTCAATGAAGCCGACCATATTGTAAGCAGGTTCCTTAAAATTCGAGAGGGTGTCCCTGAAATTTTCAAAATAGGGTTGTACCCCGTTCGTGTTGAAAATCCCTTCAATGAAATCTGCAGCTTTGGCAATTCCTTCAGTACCAGAATCTCTACCTTGAAGTTCATCGGATGCCAGAAAATTCATAAGCACTTCAATTCCTTCACTATTTGAAAAGCTCGGTACTTCGGCAACTACTCTTGTTGACTTTTCAACTTCCATTACCTTTGATGCCAACTTTTTTTCAGAATCAACAGCAGCGACCTTAATGACTTTCGGAGCTGGTTTGATGTTCTCAACATTGGTCTCCTGCATTTTGGTCGAGCCGCAACCCACGACAAGTATTAAAATCACTATATAGTTTACTCTTTTCATCAGATGTTTTCGTTTAGCTATTAAAGATAAAAAAAGCATCCGCCAATTGCCGGATGCTTATCTAATTATTCAATTAAATGTCTTTCTAAAGCTACGCTAACATTGTCACTGGATTTTCCATATAAGCACGTAGTGTTTGCATAAACTGTGCACCTGATGCACCGTCAACGGTTCTATGATCACATGCCAAACACAACTTCATCGTATTGCCGACCACTATTTCGCCATTTTTCACCACTGGCTTCTGAACAATTGCCCCTACGGATAATATAGCCGAATTGGGTTGGTTGATTATAGAAGTGAATTCCAAAATGCCGAACATTCCTAGATTGGAAACTGTAAAAGTGCTCCCATCCATTTCGGCCGGAGTCAATTTTTTGATTCTAGCGCGACCAGCCAAATCTTTGACTGCAGACCCGATTTGGGTAAGGCTCATTTGATCTGTGAATTTCAACACGGGCACGACCAAACCATCATCTACAGCCACGGCTACCCCTACACTGATATGATGATTGTATTGTGTTGTATCGCCTTTCCATGTCGTATTGACTTGCGGATGCTTCTTCAAAGCATTTGCACATGCCTTCACTATCATATCATTAAAGGAAACCTTGGTATCTGGCAAATCATTGATTTGTTTTCGTGATGCAATTGCATTATCCATATCAACTTCGATAGTCAAGTAATAATGAGGTGCAGTAAACTTCGATTCCGCCAAACGCTTGGCGATAGTTTTCCGCATCTGAGAATTCTTAACCTCATTAGAACCTTCTTCACCAACAGGCAGTTGAATCGGCGCCATAGCGCTTCCAGCGGTTTCCTGTGATGCAATTGCAACAGCGGGAGCAACTTCGGCACTTTTGACCACTGGGGTATAGGATTCAATATCTTTCTTTACGATCCTTCCATGGTCACCAGATCCTTTTACATCGGCCAGGTTAACTCCTTTATCCGCTGCCATCTTTTTGGCTAACGGTGATGCGAAAATTCGTTGACCGCCATTGACCGCTGTTGTCTGGGCAGCTGTTTCAACTTTGGATACTGACTCCTCTTTCCCAGCTTTTACTGTTACCTGGTCTTCGATTTTTCCTTCGGAAGATTTTGCATTCAAAACGGCATCAACATCCGTTCCTGCAGGGCCAATCACAGCTAATACTTCATCGACCGGAGAAGACTCCCCTTCTTGAATGCCTATGTACAAAAGCGTACCAGCATAGAAAGATTCAAATTCCATCGTCGCCTTATCGGTCTCTATTTCAGCTAGAATATCGCCTTCTTCAACAGTATCACCAACTTTCTTCAGCCATGCTGCGACGGTACCCTCTTCCATGGTATCGCTTAGGCGAGGCATTTTGATAACCTCAACACCCTCTGGAATTTCAGAAGCTTCGGTACTTGCATCTGGAGCAGCTTCTTGCTTTGTTTCTGTTTTAGCTTCCGGTTCTCCCTTTACTTCAGCGCGTGCAGCACTTCCGTTCAATAATCCCGATATATCTTCCCCCTCTTCACCAATAATAGCTAGTAAAACATCTACAGGTGCGGTATCACCTTCGGCAACACCGATGTGCAACAAGGTACCCTCATTAAAGGATTCAAATTCCATAGTTGCTTTGTCCGTTTCTATTTCGGCCAAAATATCTCCCTCTTCTACCCTATCGCCCACTTTCTTCAACCATGCGGCAACAGTGCCTTCTTCCATGGTATCACTCAAACGGGGCATATTTACTACTACTGCCATTTACTTATGCTTTATGTTGTACAAAAGGAAAATCTTCTTGCTCGTAGACCATATCGTACAATTGCTGTACCGGTGGATAGTCTGATTCTTCAGCGAACTTCTCACATTCCGCAACTCTGGCTTTCACATCCTTGTCAATCGCTTTGATTGCATCCTCAGTTGCGTATTCGTTCTCTTTAATAATCTCCAAAATCTGCGTAATAGGATCAATTTTCTTATACTCCTCAACTTCATCTTTGGTTCTATAGTGTTGTGCATCCGACATGGAGTGACCTCTATAACGGTAGGTTTTCATTTCTAAGAAAGTTGGACCGCCTCCACTTCTTGCGCGGTCTATAGCTTTGCTCATTTCTTCCGCAACAGTTACTGGGTTCATCCCATCAACCGGCCCACAGGGCATTTCATAACCTAATCCTAATTTCCATATTTCCGTTGAATGTGCGGTACGCGCTACTGAGGTTCCCATGGCATACCCATTGTTCTCACAAATGAATACTACGGGTAACTTCCAGAGCATCGCCAAATTTAAGGCTTCGTGAAAAGCACCTTGTCGTACGGCACCATCACCCATATAGCAAAGGGTTACATTAGTTCTTCCGAAGTACTTATCGCCAAAGGCCATTCCAGCACCTAGGGGTATCTGTCCGCCTACAATACCATGACCTCCATGAAAACGATGCTCTTTCGAAAAGATGTGCATCGAGCCGCCCATTCCCATTGATGTTCCAGTGACTTTGCCAAATAATTCGGCCATCACTCTTTTAGGGTCAACACCCATGCCTATTGGCTGTACATGATTTCTATAGGCCGTAATCATTCGGTCTTTTGTCAAATCCATGGCATGCAAAGCACCGGCCAAAACAGCTTCCTGCCCATTGTATAGGTGCAAGAACCCCCTCACCTTTTGTTGAATATACAAGGCAGCAAGTTTATCTTCGAACTTCCTCCAAAACAACATGTCCTCGTACCACTTCAAGTAGACCTCTTTGGTGATTTTTTCCATCAATTACTTATTTTTATTGTAGTATTTCCATTAAAAACGGAAAACAAAAATACGTATTAAATCAATAGTGAAAAAAAAAGGTTTGATGAAAATAAAGGGTGTTTTTTGAGGATCTCGAAATTGGGATTTTACGCGCTAAATTTACCTATTGTGCCAACAATGTTCTTTTATAAATAGGTTTTATCAAAGCCCAAGGGAAGTATGTCCGCTACAGATCCACATTTGTAGACTTCACCTGTTTCGCCCATCATAAGTAAAACAATAGCGGACTTTTGGCGATTCTCATATTCTGATATGGACTGCCTACATATACCACAGGGGGCTGCCGGTTTATCCACTTTATTTTTCTTGGAAGCCGCTGATATAGCGATCGCCTTTATCACAACACCCGGAAATCTTGCTCCTGCTTGAAAAACGGCTACCCCTTCAGCACAAAGCCCCGCCGGGAAAGAAGCATTTTCCTGATTATTTCCGATAACAACTTCTCCATTTTCCAATAGGGCAGCCGCGCCAACTTGAAAATTGGAATATGGTGCGTACGCATTTTTACGAGCCGAAACCGCTGCATTCATCAATTCAAGTTCATCGAACTGAAGGTCTTCAATTGCATCATATATCGACAAATCAAAAGAAACTTTCATTTTCTTCATAAGACTTTTTTGAATAGTGCCGATTAAAAATAACAAAACCCGCTCACTGGCGGGTTTTAATTTTGAATTATATCTTATTAATCATTGAAATATTCTTCTCCTAGGCTAAATGTAAGAGAGAAGCGCAAGGTATTTTCCAAAGGGTTTCTGACCTGTGAGGTCGAAAACAAATAGGAAAGATCTATTTGAGCAGCTTTAAATTTGAACCCGGCTCCTAAAGTGAAAAACTTACGAGATCCTTTTTCTTCGCTTTCGTTGAAATATCCTGTTCGAATTATGAACGAATCTTGATAAGTATATTCAGCACCAAGAGCCCATGTAAATTCTTTTAATTCTTCGCCAAAACCATCTGGGGCATCACCGAAAGATTTAGTGATTCCGCTAAAAAACCCGATTTCTTGGTATTCATCATTATCAGCTGCATCAATGACACCGTCGTTGTTAAAATCTTGTGGGGTGGGTACCAATAATTTATTGAACTCCGTTGTCAAGCCAATAACATTATCCTGATCCAAAATAAAATCAAAACCTAGACCCGCTTTTAAATTGGTTGGTAAAAAGTTCTCTTGGCCTCCTTCATCATACTGAATCTTTCCGCCGAGATTTGAAAAATTGAACCCTGCTCTCCAACGGCCATCGAAACTGTTGTAAGCAATTTCACGAGACCTATAGAATCCAGATACGTCGACAGCAAAAGAACTTGCCGCCTGTGAATCCACATCACCATTTTGAGGCAGTTTTAAGTTAGAACGTATGAACCTACCTCCTACGGACATCGAAAAAGTTGGACTTAACTTTAAGGAATACGAACCATCAAAGGCCAATTCATTAGGCTTGGCCAAAGTACCTGGGTCATTCGCAAACTGTCTTAATTCGATTTCACCTAAAGTAAAATACCTTAAACTTAAAGCAAATGCGCTCTGATCATTGATCTTGTTATAATAACTGGCATTTAAAAGAGAGATGTCGGTTATGATACTTTCTAAATAAGGTGTATAACTAACACCTATTCCCATTTTTCGATCTGCAAAAGCAAATTTTGCGGGGTTCCATTGCTGGGAAAAGGCATCCGTTGAGGTCGCGACACCCATATCGCCCATACCTGCAGACCTTGCGTCAGCAGCAATAGTTAAAAAAGGTACGGCGGTAGTGATTACCCTGTCGTTGTCTTGTGCAGAAAGTTTACCTACTAAAACAAGTGCAATAAGTACTGATATTTTCTTCATTTCTAGATAGCTAAGTTGAATTGGCAAATATTTAAAAACACATCCGAAAGTTAAAATATATTGGATGTATGACACGTAAACGGGTATTTTAAAAATATCTTGTGCAATAAAGTGATTATTTTTTTTGTAAACATGTTGTTCTTTTATAAATCTTCAGGAAAAACGAACTACTTGACTACTCTCACCTTCCTTCTCTTAAATGGAAGGTATAAATGGCCAATTCCAACACAAAAGAAAAGCCAAACCATCCATACTATTCTATATTTTATACCGTTATGACTTTTAGAATGTATGCCTGTGGTTTTATGTCCGTACGATATAGCAAATATTTTTAAATGCAATGAAATATTATATGCAAATCGTCGTTTTATATGCCGAATGACGTACTAAATTAATCGAAATACAATTTTCAAACTACCTAAAAAAGTAGTTTAACCATTTGAACTCAAGTCCTAATTATGAAAAAACAGTTTATAAAAGTTGTACTTTCTTGTGCAGTAATAGCAGGAGGTTTTACGGTTACCAGCTGTAAAAATTCTTCTTCATCTTCCAAAAATGTATCGAGAGCTACAGGTTGGAAAATAAATGCCAAAGAAGGCGGCTTTCAATACAATACCGATTTTAAAGAGCAAGAAACCGCTCCTGGACTTGTATTTGTGGAAGGCGGAACATTCACTAAAGGTAAGGTGCAAGATGATGTTATGCACGATTGGAACAACACTCCAACTTCCCAACATGTTCAGTCATTCTATATGGACGAAACCGAGGTAACCAATGTGATGTATTTGGAATACCTTGATTACTTAAAAAGTGTATATCCTCCAGAAAACCCTATGTATGAAAACATTTATAAGGGTGCATTGCCTGATACATTAGTATGGAGAAACCGTTTAGGGTTTAATGAGACCATGACTAATAACTATCTACGTCACCCAGCCTATGCGGAATATCCCGTTGTCGGTGTCAACTGGATTCAAGCCACTCAATTTGCGGAATGGAGAACAGACCGTGTTAATGAAGTTATGCTTGAAAGAGAAGGGTATTTATCAAAAGATGCTAAATACCAAGCAGCAAGTGGCGAAGTTGCAGGTACTTTTAGCACTGAAGCTTATTTGAACAGACCAGAATCAGTATACAATGGTCAAATTGATTCACTTCAGGGCAAAATGAAAAAAGATAGTGTCAACAATTTTGCAAGCAGAAGTACTGGTGTCATTATGCCAGAATACAGATTGCCCACTGAAACGGAATGGGAATATGCCGCACAAGCAAATCAGGGTTCAAGAGAATACAACAATTACAGGGGTAGAAAAAAGTATCCCTGGGAAGGTGATTACACAAGAAACGGTCAACGTGTTGGTCGTGGAGATCAATTAGCCAACTTCAAGCAAGGTAAAGGTGACTACGGCGGAATCGCTGGATGGTCAGATGACGGTGCGGATATTACCGCACAAGTAATGTCATACAAGCCGAATGACCTTGGCCTTTATGATATGGCAGGTAATGTTGCAGAGTGGGTAGCTGATGTATACCGCCCAATAGTTGATGACGAAGTGAGTGATTTCAACTACTATAGAGGTAACATCTATATGAAAACAGCCATAGGAGAAGATGGCAAAGTAAATATTCTAAGAGATTCAGTAGTATTTGATACATTGCCAAATGGTAAAGTAGTCGCCGTAAATCTTCCAGGAGAGATTAAAATGGTACCTGTTGATGAACAAGAAACTTATTTGAGAACCAACTTCGACTCCAGTGATAATAGAGGTTATAGAGATGGTGATCCAGGTTCTTCAAGATTCTTTGACCAGTTCAGCGAAGATGAGGACCCAGAGAATGCTAGAAAAATGTATGATTCGCCCAAACATATGGTGGAGCGTGATTCTGCCGGAAAGATTAGCCGCCAATACGACAAGTCGAATAATAGAACTTCATTGATAAACGACGAAGTTCGTGTCTTCAAAGGTGGTTCATGGAGGGATAGGGCTTATTGGCTTGACCCGGCACAAAGAAGATATTTGCCACAATATATGGCAACCGATTACATCGGCTTCAGATGTGCAATGTCTAGGGTAGGTTCAAAATCGAAAACGAAAAACAAAACCCCTAGAGGTAAAAAAGCAAAATAATTAATTGCTATATAAAGATCAAGAAGCCCTGGCACAACTGTCAGGGCTTTTTTTATACTTTTGTTTCATGACAATAACTGCACTACACGCTCTTTTTTTAAAGTTTCCAATGGTGTCAACAGACACCAGAAAAATTACCAAAGATTGTATTTTTTTCGCTCTGAAAGGAGCTAATTTCAACGGTAATACCTATGCCTCGGAAGCCCTGAAGAATGGTGCCGCGTATGTCATTATCGATGAGGAAGAATTCAATATAACAGCTCATCATATTTTAGTTGAAGATGTTTTGACCACCCTACAGGAATTGGCCACCTATCATCGAAACCATTGTAAAGCTAAAGTGATTGGCCTCACCGGAAGCAACGGTAAGACGACCACCAAAGAATTGATTAATGCAGTACTCTCCAAAAGCTATAAAACAATTGCCACCCAAGGAAATCTCAATAACCATATAGGGGTTCCTTTGACCCTCCTGTCCATAAAAGAGAATACTGAAATTGCCATTATAGAGATGGGTGCAAATCATCAAAAAGAGATAGCATTTCTATCCTCGATCGCGCAACCCGATTTTGGCTACATTACCAATTTTGGCAAAGCTCATTTGGAAGGGTTTGGGAGCATTGAAGGGGTCATTAAAGGTAAAAGCGAATTATACGATTACCTGATCTCCAATGACAAATCTATCTTTTTGAACGCTGATGACCCCATTCAATCGGAGAAGCTGGGAAGCTATATCAAGAAGTTCGGATTTAGCGTGAACAACTCTCAATATTACCAGATCGAGTTTGTTGGAGCAAATCCCTTTGTAGCACTCCAAGTAGAAAATTATAAGATCAACTCTCAACTTATAGGAAGTTATAATTTCACAAACTGCGCAGCGGCCATATTAATAGGAAAATATTTCAATGTTCCTGTGAAGGATATTAAAAGTGCTATTGAAAGTTATGTCCCAAAAAATAATCGATCACAAATCATCAAGAAGAACGGACATCACATTATACTTGATGCTTATAATGCGAACCCGACCAGTATGAAAGCGGCACTGGAAAATTTCAAAGCAATGGAAGGAAAGAACAAGATAGTTTTTCTGGGTGATATGTTCGAATTAGGGGAAACTGCTTCCGTCGAGCACCATAACATATCCGATTTAGCGGACCAATTAGGCTTTACCGATGTATATTTAATTGGTGAGAATTTTAATAAAATCAACTCCTCCCTTAAAACATTCGAGTCTTTTGAAGCTCTGGTCGACTACCTTCAAAACCATCCCTTGGAAGAAAAAGGCAATCTACTGATCAAAGGCTCCCGCGGGATGGCTTTGGAACGCTTGTTAAACTATATCTAAATCATAAAGTACTGCACCGAAGCGCAGGGGGAACCGGCGACCTCATTAAAGTGGGTCATATTGGATTCGAACCAACGACCTCTGCCCTGTCAAGGCAGCGCTCTAAACCAACTGAGCTAATGACCCCTATCCAATATTTTAATTATGTGATACCTGAATAGATGCTTCTTATGAACCAATGACCTCTGCCCTGTCAAGACGGCGCTCTAAACCTCCCGATAGCTATCAGGAGAACTAATATCACATGAAGTAGGGCGCAAATGTAAAACATATTTTGCTATACCTAAAACTAAAATCGAATCTGCGGTCTCAATATGGCCACTACTAAAGACCCTCCATTCTAGTACACCTTATTAAATACCATAATAGATGAGCACATTGATAAGAGATATAGGCAATACCCCTTAATTGTTTAAGTAATCAGCTAAAAAAATGTATTTTTAAGGATGTTTGCAATTAAGAAGATGAAGATTTCCAAAATTATTGCTTTGGTCGTTTGCCTGCTGATTTTATCATGCGGACAAAACATGCCCAGCGATGTAGAAGATGCCTATCTAAACCTTCCTGAAATTGTTGATTTCAACTTTCATGTAAAACCCATTCTTTCCGATCGATGTTATAGCTGTCACGGTCCCGATGAAAATACGAGAAAGGCCGGACTTCGATTAGATCAAGAGGAAGAGGCATTTTCAAAATTGGACAGCGGCCAACGTGCTTTTGTATCAAATAAACCTGGAAGTAGCGCAAGTGTGCATCGTATATTGAGCGAGGATCCTGAAGTTCAAATGCCCCCTCCTGAGTCGAATTTATCATTATCCGCATCGGAAAAGGCCATGATTATTAAATGGATAGAGCAGGGTGCGGCATGGAAAAAGCATTGGGCTTTTGCGAAACCGGAAAAACCCGAACCTGAAACCACAGACAAAACATGGATTGCGCACAATGCCATCGATAAATTTGTCCATCAAAGGCTAAAACAAAAAGGTTTTCAACCATCACCACAGGCTGATAAAGAGCGCTTATTGCGTAGGGTTTCTATGGATTTAACGGGACTCCCGCCAACAATAAACGATCTTGATTCATTTTTGAAAGATGAAAGTCCTGATGCCTATGAAAAAGCGGTAGACCGGTTACTGCAAACAGATGCCAATGCTGAACGTCTAGCCGTAGATTGGATGGATATTTCACGTTATGCCGATTCACATGGGCTACACGCCGATGGTTGGCGTCTCATGTGGCCCTGGCGTGATTGGGTCATTAATGCCTTCAAGGAAAATATGCCTTACGATCAGTTCGTTACTTGGCAGTTGGCAGGAGATTTAATGCCCAATGCCAGCAAGGAACAAAAACTGGCCACGGCATTTAATCGAAACCATCCTATGACAGCGGAAGGAGGTGCCATAGAAGAAGAATTTCGATTGAACTATGTGTGGGACCGTGCCGAAACAGTAGGTACCGCTTTGATGGGTTTAACAGTAGCCTGTGCCCGCTGCCACGACCACAAATTCGACCCCATATCACAAAAAGACTATTATCAGTTGACCGCATTTTTCAATAATGTAAAAGAATTAGGCATGACCGGTGATGATGGCAATTACGGTCCTATGTTGGCCTTGCCAAGCGCAGAAACCGAGGGCAAATTAGAAGGAATTGAAAAGACCATCAACGAAAAAGAACAACAGTTGAAGCTGACAAAAAAGGAGTTGGCTGATCTAGAAACCTATATCGCCAAACTGCCACCAGAAGCTACCAAAAAGGGATTATTGGGCCACTACCCTTTTGACAAGGTGACAAAAAAAGGCAAGAACTACATTGTGGATAACAACGCCAACGCAACATCCTTTAAATCGACGGAAAGCGTAAAAGGCAAGAAAGGAAATGCTTTGCTATTCACTGGGGAGTATGACGAAGTGGACCTGAACAATATCCCTAATTTTGAATGGACGGATACCTTCTCCGCCAGCCTTTGGATGAACACCTCCAAACGGGAAAAACTAAAAACACAGACGCTTCTCGGAACTTCAGGACAAAAAAATAATTTCTGGCGCGGATGGGATTTTTATCTGGACAGTCTAAATTACTTAAATGCCCGATTGATTCATTCACTGCCACACAATTATATTCATGTTAAATCAAAAGATTCGATCAAATTAAATGAGTGGAAACATGTAGCGTTTTCATATGACGGCTCTGGCAAGGCAAAAGGCCTTTCATTATTCATAAACGGAAAGAAAGCTGAAGTCAAAGTAGCTTATGATAATCTTTACAAATCAATAAAAACGGTGCGATCAGCAGTTCATACCGTTTACACCCAACCCGTAAAAGTAGCAAAGAGCTACCGAAGCTTTACTGGTGAGAATGGAATCTTCAAAGGAGCCATTGATGATATCAGAATATATTCGAAGGCATTGACACTGTTGGAGGTGGGCCTATTGGCAGAAATCGATAATCCGACTAAACCACCTGAAAAAGAATTGGTTATTGAATACAAAATCAATCAGTCACCCAAAGTGCAACAACTAGAAAACGAACTAAAAGCGCTTAGAGATGATTGGCTTGCACTCATGATGCCAGTGATGGAGGTCATGGTCATGGAAGAAATGCCGTTAAATAGACAAGCATATGCTTACAATCGGGGTGATTACACGCAACCTATGTATGAGGTAGAAGCCAATACGCCCGAGATACTTCCTGCTTTTTCCGACGAATATCCAAAAAATAGGCTCGGACTGTCACATTGGCTTTTTTCTGAAGATAATCCCTTGACCGCGAGAGTGACCGTAAATCGTTATTGGCAAATGCTCTTCGGAAAGGGCTTGGTGACCACTCCTCAAGATTTTGGCGTTCAAGGAGCCTTACCTACACATCCTGAATTAATCGATTGGTTGGCTGTTGATTTTATGGAATCAGGTTGGGATGTGAAAGCCCTTCTCAAAACAATGGTGATGTCACATAGCTACCGTCAATCTTCACAGGTTTCTCCCAAAATGAGAGAAAAAGACCCGAACAATACCTATTTGGCAAGAAGTAACAGTTACCGTTTGCCTGCTGAGATGATTCGTGATAACGCCCTAGCTGCAAGTGGGCTATTAGTACAACAAGTCGGTGGGGAAAGTGTTAGACCTTATCAACCGGGGAAATTATGGATTGAAAAAAATAGTTTCTCTCATAAACTACTGAATTATAAGGAATCTGAGGGCGATAGTCTTTATCGCAGAGGCTTGTATACTTTCATCAGGAGGACATCACCACACCCGTCAATGACTGCTTTTGACGCTCCAAACAGGGAGGTTTGTATCGTACAAAGGGAAAACACCAACACCCCCCTTCAAGCACTCGTATTAATGAACGACACGCAATACGTGGAAGCATCAAAAATTCTAGCCTCAAGAATGCAAATGGAAGGTGGAAAGACGCTTGACGAGCAAATTGCGTATGGGTTCCGTCTTGCTGTAAGCCGTTATCCAAAAGAAGAGGAGAAGGCTATTTTGAAAGAAATATTTATGACCGAACAAAATCGTTTCAAAGAAACCCCAAAAGAAGCTAGCCGATTGTTATCCGTTGGAAAAAAAGAGATTGACAATACGCTTGACAAAAGCAAAACTGCTGCATTGACGATGGTTGCCAACACTATGTTGAACCACGACGAAGCCTATATGAAAAGATAAGACCATGTGTACCCACGACCATAAAAAGAGTTATACAAGACGAGATTTCCTTACCAAGACCACATTGGGGATGGGAGCCCTGACTATGGGATCTATGTTAGACCCTATGGGCCTTTTTGGCAATGAAAAAACGCTTGCTGGAATGCCAAAGGTAAATGGTGGAGGGATTTTAGGCCAAACCCATTTTCCGCCAAAAGTGAAACGCATCATCTATTTGTTTCAGAGTGGCGCCCCCTCACAAATCGACTTATTTGACCATAAACCTTTACTTAATAAGATGAACGGTCAAGACCTTCCAGAAAGTGTTCAACAAGGTCAGCGACTTACAGGAATGTCATCTGGGCAAGCTAGCTTGCCCATTGCCGGATCACCATTTACCTTCAAGCAACATGGAGATAGTGGCGCTTTAATGAGTGATTTAATGCCCCATACGGCAAAAATAGTCGACGACCTCTGTTTCATCAAATCGATGTACACAGAAGCCATAAATCATGATCCCGCGGTGACCTTTTTTCAGACCGGATCGCAACTTCCAGGCAGGCCCTCTATGGGATCTTGGGTGAGTTATGGTTTGGGCACAGACAACAAGAACCTTCCCGAATTTGTTGTTTTGGTCACTAAGGATAAATTCGGACAACCATTGTATTCAAGAGCTTGGGGGAACGGATTTCTTCCTTCACAGCATCAGGGAGTACAGTTTAGGGCTGGAAAAGACCCTGTTTTGTATCTGACAAACCCCCCGGGAATAAATGGTCAAAGCAGGCGCGAACAATTAGATCAGTTACAACGTCTAGAAAAAATCAACCATAATGACCTTGGCGACCCCGAAATATTGGCTCGGATGGCGCAATATGAAATGGCATTTAGAATGCAGACCTCTGTTCCTGAAATCATGGATACTTCGGATGAATCGGATTATATTTATGACATGTATGGCGAAGACAGTAGAAAACCAGGGACTTATGCCGCTAACTGTATTCTCGCAAGACGCTTGGCAGAGCGCGATGTGAAATTCATTCAACTCTATCATCAAGGTTGGGATCAACATGGCAATTTACCAAGCGCCATAAAGGTTCAATGTAAGGAAACGGATCAAGCCACGGCCGCCTTGATCACAGATTTAAAGCAAAGAGGCATGCTTGAAGATACATTGGTCATTTGGGGCGGTGAATTTGGTCGTACCAACTATTCACAAGGACAATTGACAGCTACCAATTTCGGACGTGACCACCATCCCAAATGCTTCACCATTTTCATGGCAGGTGCAGGTATTAAAAAAGGATTTACCATAGGCGCAACGGATGATTTTGGCTATAACGTGATACAAAGACCAGTACATGTGCATGATTTTCAAGCCACTTTGATGCATCTACTAGGTATTGACCATGAAAGACTGACTTTTAAATTACAGGGTCGGCGTTATCGTCTAACTGATGTGCATGGTGAAGTCGTAAAAGAAATATTATCCTAAGAGTTCATAAAACGCATCTAATTATGAAACCAAATACAAGAAGAATATTTATAAAAAAATCAATACTCGCAGGCGCAGCTGGTACTGTTATACCCAACTACACTTTCGGAATCATTACCAAAAGAAGTGGTTCAAATGAAATTGTGGGTCATGGCGATTTTCAATTTACCGTGGACAAAGAATGGGGCGTACAAGATCCTTCAAAAATTCCGGTGAACGACTGCCACGAAATGGTGCTAGACAGTCAAGGTCGCATTTTGATGACCACTACCGGGGCCGATAATAACAATATTTTGGTTTATGACAAATCGGGTAAAGTATTGGAATCTTGGGGGACAGAATTTCCTGGAGCGCATGGGCTTTCAATTATGGGCGAAGGAAGTGATCAATTTCTTTTCATCACAGACCCTGATACCCACAAGGTGTACAAAACTACCTTGAAAGGGAAAATCTTGATGACGCTTGAGCGACCTAAAGAAGTTTCAGGCTACACAAACAATGAACAGTTCAAACCCACAGAAACGGCCATACTACCAAACGGTGATTTTTATATAGCGGATGGATATGGTGAAAACTTCATCATCCGCTACAATGCCAAAGGCGAATATCTTTCCCATTTTGGAGGAAAGGGTGAAGGGGATGATAAATTCAATTGCTGTCACGGAATCACTTTAGATACTAGGGATATGGCGAATCCATCACTTTTGATCACATCTCGAGCAAGTCAGGAGTTCAAACGTTTTTCATTGGATGGCAAACATTTAGAGACCATTGCTCTTCCAGGATGTTCTATTTGCAGACCTGTTATTCATGGAGAACATATCTATTTTGCCGTAATCGTTACCAAAACTTGGGACACTTGGGATGGAATGTTGGCTATATTGGATAAAAACAACAAAGTAGTCTCATTTCCTGGAGGCAGCGCGCCCACTTATAGCAATGGTGTTTTGAACGAACCTGTTTACGACGGCGGTACTTTCAAAAACCCTCATGATGTGCTTGTTGATGATGATGGCAACCTATACATTCCACAATGGGCGTCGAACAAAACATATCCTATTAAACTAAACAGAATCTAAAACCGGAACCACTACGAATGAATTTATTCCTCGCTTTTGACTTCACCAATTTCGTTGGTCGTTTTCATCCAATTCTTGTTCACCTACCTATAGGATTTTTGCTCTTGGGTATTCTAATGGAATGGTATCAAAGAAGAGGTAAAACAGAAAAATTAAGCAATTTAATTGCATATGCATGGCTTCTAGGCGCCATAGGCGGAGCATTTGCAGCATTCTGTGGATGGTGGTTAGGAGAGACCGGTCTCTATTTTGAAGATGACCTGTTTCTCCATCGTTGGGCTGGTATTTTAATTGTTATCATTTCTTTTATAGGGTGGAGGTTAAAGAAAAATCATGAACAACATTCTAGAACCAAACACCACGTAGCCAACTTTTTGATACTTGGCCTATTGCTTTTTGAAGGGCATCTAGGTGGCAATCTCACCCATGGTGCATCTTATTTATTTGAATACGCGCCTGAATCGGTGCGTAATTTCATGTTAGATGAAAAATCTGAAATAGTGGATCTCTCCAAGTCAGACTCCGTTTTGGTTTACAAAGATCTGGTAAAGCCCATTTTACAGCAAAAGTGTTTTGCTTGTCATAATAATGAAGTACAAAGAGGCGGACTAAATATGGCCTCGATAGATTCCATGCTAGTTGGTGGTAATGATGGTCCGGCTTTACTTGCTGGTAATGTCATTGAAAGTGAATTATTCAGGCGTGTAACCCTTCCGCAGAAGAATATAAAATTTATGCCTCCTGTAGGCGACCCACTGACCTACGATGAAATAAAAATATTAGAATGGTGGATAGCTTCGGGTGCCGTATCCGACAAGAAAATTGCGGATATGGAAGTTGCGGAAAACGTTAAGCCTACATTACTTAGGCGATATGGTTTAGATACGAATCCGAAACCATATTATGAAATGGTCAATATAGCACCATTAGACAGCATTGAAATCACTAATCTAGAGAAGAATGGTTTTACAGTAAAGATGTTGGGTGCCTCTAACCCTCTTTTAGATGTGAGCTTTTCCGGTGATTATCTTACTTCCAAACAACTGAAAAGTCTTGAACCGGCGGCAGAACATATCACTTGGCTATCATTGGCACAAACGAACATCACTGATGAAGGGCTTACAACGGTAGCCAAATTCAAGAATCTAACACGTCTTCAATTGGAAAAAACAAATATCTCGAATCTTGGTGTCGCCGAGTTGACATCTTTGGAACACCTAGAAACCCTTAATTTGTATGGCACTAAAGTCAGCAATAACTGCTTACCGGATATTAAAAAAATGGAAAGTCTGAAGCGCGTATATCTATGGCAGACCGATGTCACCTCAAACGATGCCAAAGCATTAGAGGAAGGTAGTAAAACACTCGAAGTAATTATCGGTCAAAGGTAATGACCAAGCTTCGATAGCGGATATCGGTTGGCAAAGTACTTTTGGGTTCTCATGAAAAAAGGCTTCTAAAGACTTGAACGGTGGTTATACCGAAAATCCGAATCTGAATAAGAATACAATTTTAATTCTAGAAGTAGCATTCCTTAGGTAGTGCCTCAAATCAAAAGGCAGACCGCAATTCAAACTTGGCCCGCTTTAGGTAGTTAAGCAAAATTCACTTTTATGAGTCGTTCTTTTATAAGACGTTTCTACCCTTGGAGCCCAAGGAGGAAGCCATACAATTTCTCTTTTAAAAATATAATTGCTTCAGTTGAAGTAGCAGCCTTGTAGTGAAACTATTCAGGTTCTTTAAAGGCATTTGACTCACGAAGAGCATGGCCATTATTTAAACAAAAAAATCGGCTCCTAATAAGGAGCCGATTTAAATAATACAAAAAATTCAACTCTATTCTCTGATAAGAGGAATTGTCTCTCTCGAACCAGCAGATCTAAGCGTCATATAATAAACTCCTTGAACTTGTCTTCCGATATTGGGCATACTTAGCTGAACATCTCTTTGAGAAGACGAGGCGTTAAATGTGCCACGTTCTACTTGAACTCCAAGTGAGTTGGTAACGTTATACTCAAATTTTCCAGATGAACCTTCGGGTAATCTTACGGACACCCTACCGTCAGTTTTCACTGGATTCGGGAACAAGAATGAAGACTTACCTGAACCTGATCCAACGGTAAATTCGATGGTTTTAGACATTATTAACTGTCCGGTACTTGTATAAGCAGCCGCGACCAATCTATGAGGGCCATTTGACAAATTCCATGCATTATAATTTCCTTCGGTATCCCCAAAAACCGAATAGGGAGCGAAACTTTCGAAACCTTGTCTAAGAAGCTCACCATTTCCGTAAATCTCTACGCCAACTTTGGCGGTATTCGCCGGTGCATTCACTCTAATATTGATGGCTTGCGTTTTTGATGAACTTACTGTGGCGCCATCAACAAGAGCACCGATACTTACATTAGTCGTAGCGTTTATTAAATCAAAGGCGATATCCGAGCCTGCAGGAGGAGGAGGTGTCCCAGTGCCTGCAGAAATAGTTACAGTAGCTGATCCGGTAGCACCAATATTATCGGTAACCTCCACTTTGATTACATAATCACCACTGGCGATGCTTGTAATCGGGTGTGGCGTATAATTAGCACCATCGGTATCTACCAATTTACCATTGACCCAAACTTGGTATTTAACTATAGTACCATCGCTATCACTTGCAGCTACTTTAACGAAAACCGTACTTCCCGGAGCTACCTGATCTCCATTTGAAAGTTCGGTAAAACTTACCGTAGGGGCAGCGTTTTCAGAAGGTGATGGTGGCGGTGGTGGTGGCGGTGTTGTTACATCGCCTTCATCAACTGTTATATTCACCGTAGATGTTGCGGTCGCGCCAGAGTTATCGGTCACCGTAGCACTAATGGAATAGGAACCAGGTTGTAAATTGGTCAATTGGTGTGGTGTATATGACACACCATCCGTGTCAACTAAAATACCATTTACTGAAATTTTATGAGTCGTTATGTTTCCATCGGAATCATTGGCCGTTAAATTGATGGATATATTGCTTCCTGTATCAAAATTTTGACCATTACTCGGACTCGTAATACTTACAGAAGGTGCTGCATTTTCAGTAGGTGTCGGTGTTGGCGGTGGTGGAGGTGGAGGTGGTGTACTACCGCCTTCATCAACTGTAATATTCACCGTAGATGTTCCGGTCGCACCGGAGTTATCGGTCACCGTAGCACTAATGGAATAGGAGCCCGGCTGCAAGTTGCTCAATTGATGTGGCGAATACGTTGTGCCATCGGTATCAACTAAGGCGCCATTGACCGAAATTTTATGACTACTTATACTTCCATCGGAATCATTGGATGTTAAATTGACGGTGATATTGCTACCGGTATCAAAATTTTGACCATTACTTGGGCTCGTAATACTAACAGTAGGAGCTACATTATTTGTTGGTGTTGGTGGTGGTGGCGGCGGTGCACTACCATCACAAGCCGTTGAACCGGCACTTTGAGCGGTACCTGCACCAACATTACTTTCTAAGTACAAGGCTATTTTATCAACCATGAAGCCATTTGATCGGCCACCCATTTGAATGGTGTATACCCCGGCATTAGGAAAGGTCGCATATAAAAAATGCCCCCCACTGTCGTCGGTAAAACTTGTCCAATTCCAACCAAATGTATTGGTATATACCTTTAAATACCCATTACCACTTGCTCCTTCTGGGTTTGGTGTTCTACCCGACCCTATGGGCCAGACTACACTACTCCCGAGTCGACCGAAAAATTCAGAACCATTTACCTTCAACCACACATCATTATGTTCTGTAGTTCCAGAAGAGGTAATCCCTATTTTATTTCGCACGATCACGCGATAGGTCCCCGGCGTATTCACTTTTATCGAATACGTGATAACAGAGTTACCAGGGGGGCTATTAAAAGAGTCACTTCCATTATAGTAGAGGGCTTGACCTCCTGAAGCAGTACCATCAGACCTTCGTTCCCAACTTCCAGCAGTTTTGGCATCTAGCTCAAAAACAGCCAGACCGTTTACTTCCTCAAAATCCGCACCACAACCTTGGGCGTAGATCTGCTGAAAGCAAGCGATTAGAAAAAATGTTAAAAGAGTAGTTTTTAATCTCATAGTTAATTGTTTAGTGGAGTTAAAAATTATTTTATCATAATAATTTGTCAAAAAAAGCTATTTAGAACGATATTTATCCAATATGCAAACTTTAACAAACCAAGGTGAAACAGTGTTGGGGAACTAATGTCAATTGGTTAAGGAGATGTTAAAACTCCAAATCCTTAATTTATACGACGAAAGTATCATTTTGGACTACGAAATACCCAAAAAAAATAAAAAGATCGATGAACGGTCAAAAACGTTAAGATTTCTTTTAGATTTTATGATGCTGTGTTGCCGCTTAAGTAGGTGCAGTTCATCGATTTATGGAATACTTAGGTTGTTTTCCATTGCAATTAAAATACACAGAAGGGGCTTCGGGGCTCTCCATATGTATTGAGATGGAAATACAGCATTTATAAATTTTAATAATGGCAATAACCTCAAGTTGAATGAGCTATCGGTTACATTTTTCAACTTCTTTATTTCCTTGTCATCTCCCAACCATTATTAGGAACAGCCCAATACCCTAGAACTGGCATAATGAAAAAGGTAATTCGAGAGGGATAGCGATAATAAAGATTAAGGTTGATATTTCCAGTGTCCATCTCATACTCGAAATAGAAGCCTTCCAATGTAATTGGCTTCTGCTTTATTCCGGCGTCCTTTAAGGCGCATTCGTAACGCTCCTTACCTACCTCGATCAATAATCGGCGAACGGCTTTTTTATTATAGTTTCGAAACACAACTTTGGACATATTCCAAAATTCAGGATTATTTCCAAATATTGAATCAATTTTATTCCCTTTAACATAAAATATCCAAATGCTTCTTCCGTGTAAATCTTCAACTAAAATTGGACCGAACCTGGTTTTAAGTTAAGTGATGGTTTTGCTATCTAATGGCGTACCTATAGAAACGGTGTCTAAATTGTTTGGGCATGCTAAACTATCGACAACACAAATCTACGCTAGGGTAGTGGAAACCAAAATTAGTGAGGATATTCAAAACCTACTCAAGCGTTTTGAAAGTAAAAAACAGAAACAACTCAAAGCTGTTCAATAATAACGATAATGTTAAAAGGGAGTGAATTTCAAGATGTGTGTCTGTGGACACAATCTTGTTTACTCCCCTTGGTCGCAAAGAAAAAAAAGAGATGTTTAAGGGTAAAAGAAAACAGCCGTTTTTAAATTTATGGATTTAGGGGCTGGGTGTCGAAGACATCATTAAGCAAGGAGAATCCATAAGTTTAAAAATGAAGCAAGCTCGCCCAAAGCGAGCGCGGTAGTCTTCCATATTTTTGTGAAGTAATTTCCCGTTTTCAAAAAAGCACAAAAGGTATCAAATTTTAAGATTTTAGTGATTTTTACTTGAAAAAATCATTGATTTTACTGAGCTGACAGACTTTTTAAAGTAAAAATTACTAAAAAATGAAACGCACATATTTTTAACATGTTGATATTTAGATGGTTAAAATTGTAACATCGCTTTAGCGTGCTACCCTCTTGCTATTCCCCTTAGTTTTGAAAACATGTTTTTTGATAATTGTACAACAGATAGTTGTAAGTGTATTTTTTTTATTCGATTTTTTATATTTCATTTGTAATAAGAAGCTTTTGTCATCGGAGCTTTTTAGCTGAACAAAGTGAAAACTATTTATACGTTCGGGCTTTTAAAAATTAGGAAGTCAAATTCAAAAGCGGCTTATGGTATAGGTACCCGAAATTTAGAGCTAACTTCCGCTGTAAAGATACTTTCTGCGCAACATAAATTGTGTTTTGTGCCCAAAACACAATATCAGATTACGATTTGATAAAATTTATTTAACCTCACTTCGTGAAGGTGTTTTGCTATGCCTTCTTCTCAAATAACTTTAAAAAAATCTAAGATGAATACTAAAAATGTTGATTTAATCAATCAGACATTTGATTTTCCTCAGCCTGAGTTTGGTTTGGAGGAAGATCAGTTATTTTTCCACGACATAGACTTAAATAAATTGGTTGAAGTTTATGGAGCACCTTTAAAATTCACGTACCTACCCAAAATATCTGATAACATAAACAAGGCAAAATTTTGGTTTGCAAATGCCCTCAAAAAACATAGTTATCAAGGAAGTTATAAGTACTGCTATTGTACCAAAAGCTCTCATTTTAAACATGTGTTAGAAGAAGTACTGAAAAATGACATTCATATAGAAACATCTTCTGCTTTTGATATAGACATTGTTGAGAACCTAAAACATTCTGGAAAAATAAAGAATGATACATATATAGTTTGCAATGGATTTAAAAGAGAGAAGTATATAGTCAATATAGCAAGATTGATAAATAATGGGCATCAAAACTGTATTCCAATAATAGATAATTACGAAGAGATAAGCCTGCTTTCTAATATAATAAATGGCAACTTTAATGTTGGTATAAGAATAGCTTCAGAAGAAGAGCCAAAGTTTGAATTTTATACCTCAAGACTAGGAATAGGTTACAAAAATATTGTGCCCTTTTATGAGAGACAGATTAAAAACAATCCAAAAGTTGAGCTTAAAATGCTTCATTTCTTTATCAATACAGGGATAAGAGATAATGCCTACTATTGGAATGAACTTTTAAAATGCTTAAAAGTTTATACAAGTTTAAAAAAGATTTGTCCAACATTAGACAGTCTTAACATTGGTGGAGGTTTTCCCATTAAAACCTCTTTAGCATTTGATTTTGATTATGAATACATTATAGATGAAATCATTAATCAAATTAAGCTTACTTGTGAAGAAGAAGGTGTTGATGTACCAAATATTTTTACTGAATTTGGAAGTTTTACTGTACGAGAAAGTGGGGGCGCTATATATGAAGTCTTATATCAAAAACAGCAAAACGATAGGGAAAAATGGAATATGATAAATTCTTCATTTATCACAACACTTCCAGATACTTGGGCGATTAACAAACGATTTGTCATGTTACCAATAAATCGTTGGAATGATTCTTATGAGCGTGTTTTACTTGGAGGATTAACTTGTGATAGTGATGATTATTATAATAGCGAACAGCACATGAATGCTATCTATTTACCAAAATATCATAAAGACAAACCCTTATATATTGGTTTTTTTAATATTGGGGCTTGCCAAGAATCTATAGGCGGTTATGGAGGATTGCAACATTGTTTAATTCCTGCACCCAAACATATTTTAATATATAAAGATTCTCATGGAAATATCACAACAAAGTTATTTAGAGAACAACAAAAAAGTGAAGAGTTACTTGAAATTTTAGGCTATGATAAAAAACCTGAAACACAGACCATTCAAAGTTTAAATACAAGTGTTGAATTACAACTAACAGAAAAATAAAATGAAAAAATTACACAAAGGCTATAGAATACCTAGTGCTGCTTATACAATTTCTAAAAAAGTTATTAAAGGATACATACCTATTAAACAAGCTCCTAAAGTTGGAGACTTAATATATGGACAAGTAATGACATTAGGGCAGCATAGTTCGTTAGAAAATAGTCAAGGTAGAATTCATACTATTCACCAAGGAACAAAAGCTGTTTTTGTTTTTGGAAATCGTTATGCACCAGACTACTATGAAGGGCTAATTCCTGAATCTGAACATTTTGAGAGCCTAGACCTTTTGGCAAGATCGGGTGTAGTGGGTAAAGTGCTTTCAAAGAGTGGTAAAGTAATTTCTCCAACAATAATAAAGCCTCTTGGCTATGTATGTAACTCAAATGAAGAAATTTTAAACACCAAGAATTTTAGCATCATAAAGCCAAAGAAAAGCGAAAAGAAAACACCAAGAGCAAAACTTATCCTTGTTGTTGGTACCGCTATGAACTCTGGAAAAAGTGCAGCAGCTACGGCATGCGTTTACTCACTTACTGTCAATGAAAAAGAAGTTAGAGCTTCTAAAGTAACTGGTACAGCTAGTTTAAAAGATATTTTAAATATGAATGATGCTGGTGCTACTCATTTTTCAGACTTTTCGTTTTTAGGATATCCTTCTACATATTTGATTAACGAATCTGAAGTAATAGATATTTTTAACAAATTAGACTTAAAGTATGCTAATAATAAAGATAACTATTGGGTAGTAGAATTTGCAGATGGTATAAATCAAAGAGAAACAGCTATACTTCTTAATAATCCAGATGTAAAAGAGAGAATTCACAAGCTTATTTTCTGTGCAGCTGATTCATTTGGGGCTATTGGAGGACTTCAAGTTTTAAAATCTAAATTTAATCTAACTCCAGATGCTATTTCTGGGGTTTGCTCAAGTTCCCCATTACATATCAAGGAATTAAGTGAATACACAGATGTTCCTGTTTTCAACAGTTTAAATGTAAAGTCAGACGACCTATTCAAAATTTTAAGT
>JARFRH010000235.1 GCA_029287355.1 Maribacter sp.
GTTTGATATCATCACCATCCTTAAGAATAACAAGATATTCAAGATTGAACATTTAGAAAGCGCATTTTATCATTTCTGACAATTTGTTTTATTTGTAACAAATTGTTATTTTCGCTTATAAATCAATCAAAAATGAAAACGATATCATCTGTTGTTGAACAATACATTAAAAAGAAACCCTTTTTACAAAGTGCATTAGCGCAAGGAATCATCAACCTTACATCGCTATCAAGAATTGTAAAATCCGAAATCGAGGATGAGCTCGGTAAGGACATTCGTAACGGCGCCATCGTAATGGCATTGAAGCGATTGTCAGACGATTTAGAATTCAGAGCTACGCACAAAATTATTAAAGTCCTAAAAAACATAGGAGAAATAACCGTACGTTCTTCATTGACCGACTATACTTTTTTGGCTTCGGACACGATCCTATCGCAACAGGCCAAACTTTTAGAGGCCGTAAATCAGAATCAAGATGTGTTTTATACTTCGTCAAGAGGCGTTAACGAAATAAATATAGTCATCTCCAATGTCATGGATGAAACCGTTGAGGGCTTGTTCAAAGCAGAGAAATGCACTCAGAAAGCAGAAGAACTTTCGTCGATAACGGTCAAGTTGCCTGCCGAGAATGTTTCTGTTCCCGGCATTTATTATTTTATTTTTCAGCGATTGGCATGGGAGGGCATTGTATTATATGAGGTGATTTCCACGACCAATGAATTTACGATTTTGGTCGACGATAATCAAGTAGACATCGCCTTTAAGACCATCAAGGATTTGAAGACCTTATAAGGGGTAAGTCACTTATTTCATTTCCAAAAATTCAACTACCTCCTTATCATTTTCGGGTTTGGCAATGATACGTTTGTCTTTGTCCAATATGAAATAGGTAGGCGTTGATTCTATACCATATAAAGCTGCATATTCACTATCCCATTTACCCAAGGCGATGGCATGTTCAAAAGCTTCTAGTTTTGTAGCTTCTACTTTCCAAATGGAATCTTCATCTTCAAGTCCGATAGCTACGACTTTTACACGAGTGTTTTCTTTAAGTCTTTTGTGAAGTGCAGGAAGTTCTCTAAGACAATGACCACAAGTGCTACTCCAGAAAACAAGCACGTAATTTTCGTAGCCTTCCAATTTGCTTAGCGTTTGGAGGTCTGCGCCATCCTTCCATTTGATATCTGGAGCAACGCCACCTAATCGAAGTCTATTTTGCAACTCTATTTCAGCTACTAAGTTCTGATTTTCAGGCGTTCTTGCCTTTGTCGTTAGATATCGATTATAGATAATATCGGCCAGGTTATGAAAATTGCTTGAATTTGCTTGTGACCAAACGGAGTAAAGAATGTTGAACTGATACCTGTCAGAAACACCTTCTAATTTTTCGACTACTGTTTTTAGGTTCTCCTGCATGGCTTTTTCCGTTTCTTCTGCAGTTAGTTGCTCTAGTGGTAAAGCTGTAAAAACATAATTACCCAACTTATCGGTCAAAAAGCTCGAAGCTTGGAGAACGGGATTGGTGACATCCAAAACCTCGAAGTAATGTTCTTTGCGGTTTTGTACATATTGATTTAAAGTCTCATATTTTGGAGGAATATAGGGCCTGTTCGCCCTAATAAAATCTTGAACCACTAAGTTGGTCGACATTTCCATGAACGAATGCTGAATGGCCAAATAATTAGAGGTGATTTTCTCGAATTCATTTTTATCGGTAGCACCGTTCGAATAGTAAGAAATCAATTGACGTTCGGCATCTTGAATTTCCTTAAAATAGGTACTAAAAAGTATATTTTCTTTAGACCTCGTAAAGGCAAGGCCGTTGCTATTGTTAAAGGTCAATTCAAGGTCCTCTTTTCCAGTAAACAGTATTTCGAAATTGAATTCCTCTTGAGGAACGGCATATACCAATCGATATGTTCCTGTAGGGCTGTTATCCGGAATTTTCATTTCAAATTTACCATCCTTGATAGCGGTATCCGCTACATATACCTGGGTGTCTGGTTTTAAATGATAGGCAATCAGCCAAGTATAGTCATCAGCAGGAGAAAAAGTACCGGAAATAGTATGCTGGGCCTGTATCGAAAGCGCTAAAAGGAGTATGCTTACAAAAAGGAAGTTTTTCATATGATTGTGCTATTCAAAAACTGCTCCAAATTAACTATTTTCATCGGAAGTCGGTTCGAAAGATTTAATGGGAACTACTATCAAAGACCTTTTTGCCACCTACGTAGGTTTTAAGAATTTTTAAATCTTTGATCTCCTCCGACTTGACCTTTGTCACGTTTTTATTGAGTACTACAAAGTCAGCCAATTTACCTGGTTCCAAAGTTCCTTTACGAGATTCCTCAAAAGATGCGAAGGCGGCATTTTTGGTATAGGCGAATAAGGCTTGTTCAATTGATATCTTTTGTTCCGGAATCCATCCGTCTGGATTTGCGCCATCCAATGTTTGTCTAGTCACTGCAGCATACATACCTTCCAAAGGAGTTGCAGGCGCGACGGGCCAATCACTTCCAAATACCAACAAGGCCTTTGAGTTTATCAATGAGTTGAAGGCATAGGTCGTTTTTATTCGTTCGGATCCGATCAATTCTTCTGCCCATCGCCCATCATCAATGGCATGATAAGGTTGAACGCTGACGATTATATCAAGCTCAGCAAACCTTTTTATATCCGCTGGTTGTAGATGCTGGGCATGTTCAATACGGAGTCTTCGGTCTTTCTTGCCTTTTTCTTTTACAAGACGCTCAAAGCTATTTAGAAGCGAATGATTGGCTTTGTCGCCTATTGCATGCACCATAACTTGAAGCTCAGCTTCGTCGGCCTCCGAAATCCATTTATATAGATTTTCTTCTGTATTGATAAAAAAACCGGAATTCTGTGGCTTGTCTAAATAAGGTTCATTGAAAGCTGCTGTATGCGATCCAAGTGAACCATCAACAAAACCCTTTAAGCCTCCCGTTTTAAGCCATTTGTCATCCTCCTTTATGACCCCAAAACGTTTTTTCCAATGATTTAAGGGGTTCACGGCGTATATTCTAACTTTCAATTCGCCAGCATCTTTCAGTTGTTTCGCTATATCGTAAGTGCCTAGACTGTCTACATCATGAACTGATGTCACTCCATTGGACACCAAATAATCGATAGCGGCTTTAAGGGAGTTTTCTTTTTGCTTTTCACTCATTCGAGGTATCTTATCAAGTAAGACATTCATCGCATTGTCTTTTAATATACCAGTAGGGTTTCCGTTAGTGTCACGAACAATTTCCCCTCCAGGAATATCCGGGGTATGGTTATTTATGCCCGCTATTTTTAAGGCCAACGAATTGGCCAAAACCATATGACCATCCATACGGTTAACAACAACGGGATTTTCTTGAGTATCTGCATCAATCCATTCTTTTTTCGGGAGTTCGCCACCCCAAAGGGTATGATCCCAATTTCCTTCCAAAACCCAAGCGCCGGGCTTCAAGGTTTTTGCATATTCGGAAATCCTTTTTTTAAATGCTTCAGGTGTCTTTGCATCACGGAGTTGAACGCTCAAGAGGCTATTTCCGCCCATCATCATATGAACATGGCTATCAATAAATCCTGGAGTGATAAAAGCACCTTGCATATCGATGAGCTCAGTACTTGTGTCCTTTAAAGCTTTTATAGTAGATTCATCGCCAATGGCAATAATTTTGTCTTCTGAAATTGCCATTGCCCTGGCGTAGGGTTGTTGTGAATTACCTGTCCAGATATCGGCATTAAAGATGATTAAATCAGTATGTGTAGACTGTTTTTGGCAAGAAAATGCAAAACCAAGTACGCATGTAAAAAATAAGGTCTTGAAGAAATGCGGTCCGTTCATTAGGTATCAAATCAGATTTAGGCTTGGAAAAATAGGCTAAATCAAATAATTGGGAACTTTAATTTTCTAGGCCACCTCTTTGCAGATACCCATTGCGGTACAAATTCTCAAAATCAATTCCATCTCTTTTTCATGAAAAAAGCCATCGGAATTGGCTACTTCATTCAATATTTGAGCAAGCTCCTTTTTTTTGTCTTCAGACATTTCTTTTATAATCAACAGACGTTGTTCATCTGTAATATTACGTGCTTGTGTAATGAAGTTGCTGTCGAAATCGATGCGCTGCATCAGTTGATTGATAACGGCAAGTTCGGCTTTGTGAATAAATTCATCTGCCACTATGACGGAATCTATTGCATTTACCAAGGCCAGTTTCTCCGCGATGTTGAATGCCAGTGATTGGGAATTCATAGTTTCTAATGGTGGGGTTAGAAAGGTGCGAAGTTACAGAAAAAAGAAGAAAACAATTTTGTTATAGCTATGAGTTATGAACAGTGACTGTTCGTTACTTGTACATTTTTTTCAAATTGTTTCATGTGGAAAATACTTCTTTATGCCCCAAATTTCTGAAGGGCTCGAGGGACTGTAGCGCATTTTCGATAGCTGTAATTCCCTCAAAAATCAAGAGTAACCGTAGACCATTTCGGGTCTGTTTTTCTTTCATTTTGCACTTTTTGGGATGCATCTGAACGTACTGCAGTACTTTGGCAAAAACTGGACTTTGATAGAATTCGGATTGCTGATCGGCAATAAAATAACCGATTAACTTCCCCTGTTTTAAGACTACTTTTTCTAGACCGACTGCATTGGCGATCCATTTGATTCGAACGGAATTCAGCAAATCTTCAGCTTGTGAGGGTAATTCTCCAAAGCGGTCGATTAACTGAGCCTCGAATTTTGATAGCCCTTCTTCGTCTTTAACTAGGTTGAGTTCGGTATAGAGATTTAAGCGTTCCGTAATATTATTGATATAATCATCAGGGAATTGCAGTTGAAAGTCGGAATCGATTTGTGTCTCTTTGACGAAGATCTTTTCTTTGTGCCCTTCTACTTCTTCATAAAGCTCTTTGAATTCGGTTTCCTTTAGCTCTTCAATGGCTTCGGCCAATATCTTCTGGTACGTCTCAAAACCAATTTCATTGATAAATCCACTTTGTTCGCCGCCCAATAAATCACCGGCGCCCCGAATTTCAAGATCTTTCATTGCGATATTAAAACCACTACCCAACGCCGTGAACTGTTCCAAAGCTTCGATTCGTTTTCGCGCATCAGGTGTCATGACATCATAAGGGGGAGTGATAAAATAACAGAAGGCCTTTTTATTGCTGCGGCCTACACGACCTCGCATTTGATGTAGGTCACTGAGTCCGAAATTATTGGCATTGTTGATAAAAATGGTATTGGCATTAGTGACGTCAAGTCCACTTTCTACAATAGTGGTGGAGACCAGCACATCAAATTCCCCGTTCATAAATGCCAACATCAAGTTCTCCAATTTCTTACCCTCCATTTGTCCATGCCCAATACCAACTTTGGCATCCGGTACTAAACGCTGAATCATTCCGGCGACCTCTTTAATGTTTTCAATACGATTATGGATAAAGAATACTTGACCGCCCCTTTGTATCTCGTAACTTATCGAATCGCGAATGGTTTCCTCGTTGAACCGAATCACCTGACTTTCGATGGGGTAGCGGTTGGGAGGGGGTGTATTAATTACGGATAAATCTCGCGCAGCCATCAAACTGAATTGAAGTGTACGAGGAATAGGGGTTGCCGTTAATGTCAATACATCAACATTTTCTTTTATGGATTTCAATTTATCCTTAACGGAAACTCCAAATTTTTGCTCTTCGTCAACGATGAGGAGTCCGAGATCTTTGAACTTTACATTTTTGTTGACCAATTGATGGGTGCCGATAATGATGTCGACTTTTCCCGCTTCCAATTTCTCCAAAGTTTCACGGCGCTCCTTTGTTGTGCGGAAACGGTTCAAATAATCAACATCAACGGGCATTTCCTTAAGACGTTCTGAAAAAGTACGATGATGCTGAAAGGCCAAGATCGTTGTTGGCACTAAGACCGCTACTTGTTTTCCATTATCCACCGCTTTGAAAGCGGCACGAATGGCGACTTCGGTTTTTCCGAAGCCGACATCGCCACAGATTAACCGATCCATAGGGCGTTCACTTTCCATATCGCGTTTCACATCTTCTGTAGATGTACTTTGATCGGGTGTGTCTTCATAAATAAAGGAAGCTTCCAACTCATTTTGCAAATAACTGTCGGGGTTGTATTGAAAGCCTTTTTCCAAACGGCGTTTGGCGTAGACCTTTATGAGATCGAAGGCAATTTTCTTGACACGGGATTTTGTTTTTTGCTTGAGTTTCTTCCAAGCTGCGGAACCTAATTTGTATATTTTGGGAACTGCACCATCCTTCCCATTGAATTTTGAGATTTTATGCAAAGAATGAATGCTGACATAAAGTGTATCACGGTCTCCGTACATCAATTTAATGGCCTCCTGCTTTTTGCCCTCTACATCTATCTTTTGTAAGCCCCCAAACTTGCCGATACCATGGTCAATATGGGTTACATAATCGCCAATTTCTAATTTATTGAGTTCTTTGAGGGTTATCGCCTGTTTTTTGGCGTAACCATTCTTCAGATGGAATTTATGGTACCGCTCAAAGATTTGATGATCTGTATAGCAAACGATTTTTTGGTCATCGTCGATAAAACCTTGATATAATGGAAATACAATAGTTTCATAGTGCACATTTTGATTGACATCCTCAAAAATGGCATGAAAACGTTGCGCCTGTTTCTCACTGGCACAGAAAATATAATTCGTATACCCTTTGTCTTTGAACCCGTTCAAGTTCGCAATGAGCAGGTCGAACTTTTTGTTGAACGAGGGTTGAGGTTTGGTGGTGAAGGTTATTGTTGTTGGTTGTGCTTCAACTTGGCTTAGCTTGACATCACTCAAATGCTGCGCAGTCGAAATGCATAGCAGGCTAAACCCATTCAGTTGCTTCTTAAAGTTTTCGGAATTCAAAAAAAGTGCTGACGGCTTCGCGTGTTTAATGTCATCGGAAAGTTTTGAAAATGCCTCTTCGGCCTTTCCAAAGAAATCATCCAACCTGTCAAAGAGTAGGTCCGTATTTTTGGCAAAAACAATAGTTTCAGTCGAAATATATTTCAGAAAGCTTTCCCGTTTTTCTTCCATGAATTTATTGGCCACATTGGGAATGATACTAATCTTCTTCACCTTTTCGGTGGACAATTGCGTCTCCACATCAAAAGTTCTAATACTATCGACTTCATCGCCAAAAAATTCAATACGATACGGTTCATCATGCGAAAAAGAAAATACGTCTACAATTCCACCTCGTAAGGAAAACTCTCCTGGTTCGGTTACAAAATCGACACGCTTGAATTGATATTCGAACAAAACTTCGTTAAGAAATTCTAACGAGAGTGTATCATCCAGTTTTATTTTGAGGGTATTTTTTTCTAGTTCCCGTCGAGTAACCACTTTTTCGAAAAGCGCATCCGGGTATGTGACAATAACCGCAGGTCTTTTTCGAGAATTGATACGATTCAAAACCTCCGCTCTTAGCAACACATTGGCATTGTCCGTTTCTTCGATTTGATACGGTCGCCGATAGCTTCCAGGATAAAACAAGACATCTTTGGAGCCGATTAGTTGTTCTAGATCGTTTAAATAATAGGCAGCTTCTTCCTTATCATCAAAAACCAATAGGAAAGGCCTTGATGAATTTTGAAAGGCATCCGATAAAACAAAAGAAAGGGAGGATCCGGTCAAGCCTTTTAATCGGACCTTTATTGGGGCCGAAGGGTCAGACTGGGCAATAGCATTCTGCAGTTTCCGGGCTTGTGGAGACTGTGAAAACAGTTGTTGAATGCTACTTTGGGTCAACCGTTGAAATTTGAACTGCAAAGATAACCCGTTCTTCAAGTTCAATCCAACGGAAAAGAAATAAAATTGTAATTATTGTATTTCTGACTGTGCGTTGGAATTCAGAACCGATTTTGTCTTTCGATTTTTGAAAGTATTCCAAGCTATTGCGATTAAAAGAATGGCACATCCGGTCAGCGCCGTATACGCGATATTTTCATAATCATTTTGATGTCGAATATAAATGGCGAATAAGGCCCATATTCCAACTGCTGCGAACTCAAGCATATTACGCGTGTAAATCATGATCAGGTATAATAGTGTGGCGATGATTATCATTGTAATACTCCAACTCGATTCGGAAAGAATGCCTCCATTCCAATTCAGTTTGGCCAAATAGGCCGATATGTTGGCGATGGTTGCGACGGCTATCCACCCGCTGTATATTCCAATAGGCAGCCAAGCAAAAATGAATGTTGGCCGAGAAACGGTTTCCTTCTCCATATTCGTATTCAAGATTATCTTGATGAGCGAGAATAGAATACCCACCATGACCAAAACGGATAGCCCTGTATATTCATAGGCAAAAACGAATACCCAAACACAGTTCAACAGGTTGGTGATGATAAACCAATATCCAGTCTCTTCAATATATTTTGATGGTTTTTCGCTAAAAAAGGCCATCTTGACTTGATATATGCCATAAGCGATAAGGGCAATGAAAATCAGCCCCCAAATGGCAAATGCGTAGCTAGCCGGTGTAAATAGGTTGAAGTATTTATTGCTGACTTCCCCAATGGTCGTTTCATTGATGCGAATTGCTTGTGACACATAGTTTATGGCAATCACAATGACTACTGAAACTAGGTTCAGTATGGATAATCTCTTCTTCATAAAAGCTTTTCGTTAAAAATAGGCATTCGTAAAGTATGGATGAGGGGTTTTTTAACTTATGCTATTTTGAAAAGCGCTTTTTAGGTGAGACGGATCTAAACGGAACAGGTAGAACAGTATCGCCCAATAAGGCAAAAACTTGACAATTGTCTGATGGTTGCATGGTGTGCGAACCCGTGAATTCGCCAAATGCAGGAAGTAATAATTGTGCTTCGGATTTGAAAAAACAGCGAAGTCGAACGGATTGCCTTCCCATTCCGCTTAATCGAATGGCCGGATGAATATGTCCACAGAAGTTGAAACACCCTTCCCGTTCTTCTGGATGGTGTGTCAAAAGAAACCCCTCTGACTTAATTTCGTAAACCACCTCAATGCCCAAATCTTCATATTTTACAGGAGAAATAATGTCGTGATTTCCGACTACCAAAATCATTTTTGAGGTCATCTTTGAAGTCCATTTCTCAAATAGCTCCCATTCCTTATTTAAAGAGGAGTGAAAAAGGTCGCCCATAAACACGATAGTTTCCGGCTGGAAATATGCCACAACTTCATCCATCAAGTCAAAGTTTTTATGAACTGCCTTTTGTGGTACCGCTGCACCAAATTTTCGAAAATGGGAAACCTTGCCCAAATGCACATCGCTGATTAAGAGCTTTGATTTTTCACGCCAAAAAAGCACACCTAATGGGTGCATGGTAAAGTTCTGATTTTTAATTTGAATGGATTCGGTATTCATGGAAATCAAAGGTATCTACTTTTTCATCAAAATTGCCGCCATACGTTTGATTCGGTCTTCCCATTTTTCGCTGGACAATTTTTCACGACTTAATCGGTCCGTAATTAATGGAAAGGCAAACGGAGTTGCCTTTTCACACTGTTTCCACTCGATTTCCTGAGTGGCAATTCTTTCCATGGAAAGTCGCAATCGACCTTCTTCTAGTTGGTGTTGAAAAGTTTCGGTAAAAGCTTGTTGAAACAACAAATTTTCCGGTTCATAATCGCGAAAGACTTCAAAAAGTAATTGTGAATTGCTCTGTAGGTGCTTCATTTTGATACCCTTATTCGGATAGCCTGTAAATACCATACCGCTAATAATGGCAATATCACGGAATTTCCGTCGTGCCATTTCGGTTGCGTTCAGACTTTTTTGAAGATCCTCCAATAAATAATCCGTTGTGAATAAATCGTTGTCAAGTACTTGTTGCATATCGATGGGCTTGTCTGAAAGAAGTTCAAACCCATAGTCGTTGAATGCCAAAGAAAAGGTGATTGGGGATAGGAGGCTAATTCTATAGCCGAGTAAACTCCCCATAGCCTCATGTACAAAACGTCCCTCGAACGGATAAAAGATATGATGGTGGCCATCTTGGGTCTTAAAAGTCTCGATTAGAAACTCATTGGGCTTGGGAACGATGCTCTCTCTGCGCTGTCTTTCAAAAATATGGGCTAGGGATCGAATCTCTGGGGACTGGTCTTTTTCATCCTTATATGAAGAATACAGTTCTTCCCGTAACAATTTTGACATCTGGGCCGAAAGGGTCAAGCGGCTACCCATCCAACTCGAAACCCGGCTGGTCTTTTTATTGGAGTTGCGCACATGTACCTGCATTCCCTTAATCCGAATAAACTCGAGATTCCGGCCGGCAAAAGTAAAGACGTCGCCGCGGTTCAATTTCGAAATAAAGTATTCTTCAATAGAACCGATATAGCCTCCTTTTTGATAGCGAACAGTTAAATTGACGTCGCCAACAATAGTGCCTATTTGAAAACGATGCCGCATAGCAACACCGCGCTCATTGACCTTGAATTTACCATCTGCTTCAACATCTACTTTTTTATATTCATCATACGATTGAAGGCTTTGGCTTCCTAGTACCAAGAAGTTCAAAAGCCATTGCCATTGGTCTTTTGTTAAGGTCTGATAGCAAAAGGTTTGTCGTACCTCTTCGAAGATTTCATCGGGATAAAATCCGTCCGAAATCGCTAAAGTGGTTAAGTATTGCAATAAGACGTCCCAACTATTCAAATAGGGAATACGGTCTTCCACCGTATTCTGTTTTACCGCCTGTTGTAAGGCAGAGGCCTCTATCAATTCGATGGCATGGGTGGGCATAAAGAAAATCACACTCTCCTCTCCGGGTCGATGACCGCTACGCCCTGCACGTTGTAAAAAGCGTGCTACGCCCTTGGGTCCTCCAATTTGTACCACGGTTTCTACAGGAGCAAAGTCTACTCCTAGATCCAAACTCGAGGTGCATACGACTGCTTTCAAGCTTTCGTTACGAATAGCCTGTTCGACCCAATTTCGGGTTTCTTTATTGATGCTTCCATGATGCATGGCGATTTCGCCGGCATACTCAGGATGTTTTTCCAAAATCTTTTGAAACCAGATTTCACATTGGCTTCGCGTATTCGTAAAAAGTAAGGTAGTTTTACTATTGTTGATTATAGGTACCACATCTTCGAGTAAACGCAAACCGAGATGTCCGCGCCATGGAAAAGTTTCCATTTCTTTTGGAATGATACTTCTGACGGTTATCTTTTTTTTGATGTTGGCTTTTATCATTACGGAATTCTGTAAAGCGCTTGTCTTTGGACCAAGAAGTACATCCCGTGCCTGCTCTAGATTTCCAATGGTTGCGGAAATACCCCAAATGCGTAAGTGTTTTGAGACCGTGCGCAATCGAGATAAAGCAAGCTCCATTTGTACGCCGCGCTTGGTTCCCAACAATTCGTGCCATTCGTCTACTACAATAGCAGTACAATCCTTGAACATTTTTGCATAGTCTTTGCTCGCCAGAAGTAATTGCAGACTTTCTGGAGTGGTGATCAATAAATCAGGCATTTGCTTTTTCATAGCGGCCCGAGCTTTGGTTGAAGTATCCCCGGTACGTATTCCAACGGTCATTAGTGTGCCCAAATCAGCGGTGACACGTTCGGCGGATTGTCTGATTTCCTCAGAAAGCGCGCGTAGCGGAGTAATCCAAACCGCTTTTAAACCCTTTTTATGTTTGGTTTTGTAGTTCGGATTCTTTTTAATGTAATTCAAAACAATAGGAAACCAAAGTGCGTAGGTTTTTCCACTACCCGTCGGAGCATTGAGAAGACCGTGTTTGCCTTGTAAAAACGCTTTCCAGGTATCTTTTTGAAACTTGAACGGCTTCCAATTTTGTTCTTCAAACCATAATTCGGCAATATGATATAGTTTGTCTCGAGTCATTTACCTTTAATGAAATATCTGAAAGTTACTGATAATAAATAATCAATATGATTTTAAATTAAGACCCTTAAAAAAATTATATTTGCCTCATAAATTTGAGTAATATGTCGATTTTAGATTTGTTTGTTATCTGTTTTAATAAAAGTTACAAAGACAATTTTTCAGATATAGTTAGGGTATCTATGAGTGTTTGAGTAATTAGCT
>JARFRH010000267.1 GCA_029287355.1 Maribacter sp.
TCCAAGGTCATGTCCTGAGGATTGGAGGTGGAAAAACGGATACGCATTTTTGGTTGGGCTTGCGCAACCATTTCCAGAAGGTTGGCAAAGTAAACAGCGGTTGCCTTTTGCATATCGGAAGCTTTGACGAAGTCCTTTTTCAATCCTCCGCCATACCACAGATAACTATCCACATTTTGTCCGAGTAAGGTGATTTCCCGGTATCCATTTGTCCATAAATCGTTGACTTCTTGAATAATTGATTGTGGATCACGACTGCGTTCGCGACCACGGGTAAAAGGTACCACACAGAAAGTGCACATATTGTCACAACCCCGGGTAATAGAAACAAAAGCGGTTACCCCATTTGAATTCAATCGCACCGGTGCCACATCTCCATAGGTCTCTTCTTTGGATAAAATGACGTTTACAGCGTTTTTTCCTTCATCAACTTCCTTAACTAGATTGGGAAGGTCTTTGTAGGCATCTGGGCCTACCACCATATCCACTATTTTTTCTTCTTCGAGCAGTTTGCTTTTCAATCGCTCGGCCATACAACCTAAAACACCAACTTTCATATGAGGCCGGTGTTTCTTGATGGCATTGAATTTTTCCAGACGTTTGCGAACTGTTAATTCGGCCTTTTCACGAATAGAGCAAGTGTTCACCAAAACCAAATCGGCGTCTTCTAAGTTTTGGGTGGTGTTAAAACCTTCATTGACTAAAATGGAAGCAACAATCTCACTGTCCGAAAAATTCATAGCACACCCATAACTTTCTATATATAAGTTACGTGTATTGGCCTCGTTTTTTAAGATGTCAAGTGCCGTACCTTGAACTTTTTCATTGATTATTTTATCCATGTAAAGGCAATTTTTTGCACATAAAAGGGTTTGCAAAGATAAGGCTAAATCCACTTTTATGACAAATTGACAGTAAACTTTAATACTATTTTATATGCCTTGTGACCTTGAATCGACGTGTTTTTTAATTAAATTTAGATTATGAATTTCAAGGACATTACAAAAAAAATAGAAAATACTCCTTCTCTGGATTTTGGAAGTATTATTAATCGTTCTATAGAATTGTTTAAAAAGGTCTGGGTTCAAGGCTTTATAACCCTCTTGTTGACCTTCGTTTGCATTTTGCCACTTTACATCATATGCTATGCTCCTTTTATTATACTTGGTATATTAAACCCCGAGATGTTAAAGCAAGAGGAGCCGAATGCGCTTGTTGTTTTATTGGGAGTACTTATATTTCCGCTACTTTTTATTGGTCTTATGACCGTTTATTTGGCCTTGATGGCTGCTTTTTTTCGCATCTGTAAACAAAAAGATGGCAATGAACAGGGCACTGACGACTATTTTTTTTATTTTAAAAATGGACGGATTAGCAAGGTAGTGGTTTTGGCTGCACTCTATTTGGGGCTATTCATCCTGGGTATGGCGGCTTGTTTTGTTGGGTTGTTCTATTTGATGGTGCCGCTATCATTAATACCTGTATTTCTGGCTTTTAACGAAGACTTGTCACCGATAGAAATAGTCAAGGCAAGCTTTCGCCTTGGCAACAAAAATTGGTTGGTGATTTTTGGATTGTTGTTGGTCATGGGTATTGTTGCCGATTTAGGAGTTATTCTTTGTTTCGTGGGTGTTTTCTTTACGGCAATGTTGGCCAAGATTCCTGTGTATTATATGTATAAAGATGGGGTCGGTTTTTCAGAAAAAGAAGGGCTTTCCATTAGTAAATGAAGCGACTTTAACGTGTTAAGACGCAACTAAATGGTAGTAATGCTATCTTCTTTGTACAACCCAATTAATAAATAGCAATGAAAAAGATACTTCTACTGCTGATGGTCATTTCCGTGGCTTCAGTTTCCTGCGAAAAAAACGACGACAACGATAGCAAAGAATACGCTGATTATTTAGTAGCCACACCGCTCATGATGAGCCAGACGGAATTCAGAAATAGTGTCGATATTCTACCCCCCCGACCCATTGAGGAATCAGGTAAGATTTATGCCTACAAGGATTATATTTTTGTAAATGACAAGTATCGTGGGGTTCATGTCATCGATAATTCGAATCCTGAAAATCCACAAAAAATTTCGTTTATCGAGATAGCTGGTAATGTTGATATCTCCATTAAGGATGATATTCTGTATGCCGATAGTATTATGGATTTAATCATTTTCGATATTTCAAATATAAATGGCATCTCTATAGTTAAGAGACTTGAAAACGTGCTGCAACAGTACTTGACATGGCCTGTAGAAGCTGATATTTTTGACTGGGAGGGTGTTGATCATAACGAAACTATTCAAGTGGGATGGGAAACCCGAACGGAGCGCATGTTGATAACAGCGTATGAAGAAAGGTTTTTGTCGCCGCAAATTGATGTGGCTTTTGATACGGCTAATGCCGCGGAATCTGGCGATACAGGTCAGGGGGGATCATTGGCTCGATTTAAGATTGTAGGTGATTTTCTATACGCAGTCGATAGTCATAGCATCAATATCTTTGAAATTTCAGATTTGGAAAACCCTTTGGATTTGGAAGATGTCTATGCCGGATTCGATATCGAAACCATATTTAATCGAGGGGATCATCTATTCTTGGGCAGTATGAGGGGAATGTATATTTATGACATTTCTTCGCCTGATAAACCCGAATTTGTTTCGGAATTTCAGCATGGTACAGCCTGCGATCCAGTTGTTGTGGATGGCGACTATGCATACGTCACACTTCGTGGTGGTAATGGTTGCGGGGCAACCGAAAGTGGTTTGTTCATCGTTGATATTTCTAATATTTCAAATCCTGAATTAAAAATTTCGTACCCGATGGACGGCCCCTATGGTCTTGGCATAAAGGATGAGAAGTTATTTGTTTGTGATGGCGAATCGGGTTTGAAGGTGTATGACAAGACCGATGTTGAGAACTTGGTTGCCTTAGATCATTTTAAAGATATCAACACCTTCGATGTAATTCCTTTAGAGAACACTTTATTAATGGTGGGCGAAGGGGTATTATATCAATATGAGTACTTGGCCAATAATATTCAATTATTGAGCACACTTGATTTAGATTGATTTAAATGAAGTGTTATTTGAGGATCGATTGTTTTTTCGTTTTTCTTAGTATCTTCTTTATGTCATCATGTTCTAATAGTGATGCACAAAGATGTGAACTGCCACCACTTGCAGGACCCTGTGAAGCGGCCATACCCAAATACTATTATAATCAAGAAGAACAAAAGTGCAAAGAGTTTCTTTGGGGAGGTTGTGAAGGAGTAGTCCCGTTTAATACCCTTAAGGAGTGTCAAGAATGTGAATGATCTATTTGGTTTTTAGAGCCACACTTGTGTGTTCTCGAATGTCGAAAATTGTATATCTAAAAGTCTGGGTACAACCCTAATGTCATTTCGAACGGAGTCGAGAAAGATGAAGTAACCGATGTTCAAAACATCTCGATTCCGCCCGATGTGACAGGTAAACAAGTTTTCACAAGCCCTTTTACTCACGTGATGCCCTGTTACTCCAAGGAAATCATTTTGATTTTATTTTCGGTCACCTTGTCGTTGATTTTGGAGACGTAATCCTTCATTAATATATTCAAGGATTCAATCTCCACATCCAATTCTTTTTTGACTTCAACAAAAAACTCCTTTGACTGGTCAGTAGGAGGGTAGTCACCTCGCTGTGAGTCTGCCAATAAAAAAGCTAATCTATTATTAATGCGAATACCATAATTCAAAGGGTCTTGTCTGCTTTGATTTTTAGTCATATGAATGTTGTTTTCAATGACCTCCAGTTTGGTTTTGAAATCAGTGATTATTTCCTGTAGGGGGGCAATTTCTTTAGATTTGTCGACCACATACTCCAGGTCTTTTTTAACGGTTCTGATATCCGTTACGGCTTGGTTGGCCCTACTGACCTGATTACGTACCTGAATGAGAAAATCGAACTGATTTTTAAAATCTGTAGCGCTGTTAGAAAGCCTTGGGTCTTTTATAATTGTAAACTCTTGCTCATGCGATTTTCCGTTATAAGTCAATTTTACTTTATAGTTTCCAGGAACTGCTTTGGGTCCTACATTTGGAGAAGAATATAAAACCATGCCATCGAAAGATTTGAAACCGGGGTATCTCATATTCCAAATAAACCGATTACCTCCTGACTTCACCGTCAATTTTTTTGGTGCACTCGGGTCATTCTTACTTTCCTTAGCCGATGTTGAAAACCGTTGAATGAGTTTTTCGTCCGGACCTAATATGTCAAGATGAATAGTATCGCTATCTTTTTTATTCGCAATATAATAGTTGATGATGGCTCCATTTGGGTGATTGGTTCCTTCCAGTTTGGGGTTGGCTTTACCCCAGCCTGATTGCTGCATTCTGTAGGCTTTATCTGGTTTGTATAGAAGTGCATCTTTGTTTTTGAGTTCCGATGATATTTGATGCAAAGGGGTAAGGTCATCTATCATCCAAAAACTCCTTCCGTGTGTCGCCGCTATCAAATCATTATCTCGAACTTCCAAATCTCGAATGGCGGTAATTGGCAGATTTAATTGAAAGGACTTCCAGCTAGCACCATCATCAAAAGATACATACATGCCCCATTCCGTTCCGGCATATAAAAGTCCCTCGCGAACTTTATCCGTTCTTACAACCCGGGTATAATGATTGCTTTTTATTCCTTTGGTAATTAGGGTCCATGTTTTGCCATAGTCCGTCGTCTTATATAAATAAGGTGTATAGTCTCCGAATTTATAAGAAGTTGCCGCGACATATGCGGTTCCTTTTTTGAACGGACTTGGGTCTATACTATTGATCATATTTAGTTTGGGTGACATACTTGTAGGTGGAGTAATGTTTTCCCAGTTAGCTCCATTGTCCTTACTGATTTGTATCAATCCGTCATCGGTGCCTATCCAAATAACACCTTCTTCATTGGGGGACTCATTTATAACAAAAATGTTAGAATAGAATTCTGCCCCAGTATTATCTTGAGTAATTGGCCCACCCGATGATTCAATAGTCTCGGGAAGTCCCCGGGTCAAATCGGGGGAAATAGTGTTCCAACTTTGGCCCTCATTGGTTGTCATATGAAGATAGTTCGAGCCCGCATATAATTTGTTGGAATCGTGAATACTGAATTTGACCGGAAAATTCCAGTTAAATCTGTATTTCATGACTTCCGCACCAGAGCCAGCGGGATTATCTGGCCAAACATTAACGGATCTTGTCTGACCAATTTCATGATCTTCGCGCATCATATAACCTTTGAAGGTTCCCCCATAAACAATGTCATTATTTTTTGGGTCGGGAGCCAAATGAGCGCTTTCACCACCTGCAGTTGCCTCCCAATCACTTTCGGTAATAGCATTACCAGCCGTTCTATGGTAAATTCGAACCGTGCTATTATCTTGTTGTGCCCCATAAATGCGGTATGGAAATTCATTGTCTGTAGAAACACGATAGAATTGAGCGGTAGGCTGATTGTGATAGGTAGTCCAATTATTGCCCCCATCATTTGAAACTTGAGCCCCACCATCGTCCGCTATAATCATTCTATTGTTATTGTTAGGGTCAATCCATAAATCATGATGGTCGCCATGAGGCGCATTCTTTAGGGTAAATGTTTTGCCTCCGTCAGTTGATACGCCATAACTCACATTCATGACATAAAGCTTATCTATATTTTGTGGGTCGGCGGTAATACGACTGTAGTACCAAGCCCTTTGACGCAAGGCGCGATTTTCATTTATTTTTTTCCAAGTCTTGCCACCGTCCTCCGAGCGGTAGATGCCTCCCTTTTCTGCCTCAATAATAGTCCATATCCGATTTGAATCGACAGGTGATATTGCAATGCCAGTGATTCCCCATGGTCCTTCGGGAAGGCCTGGCAAATTTGAAATATCGGTCCAAGAATCACCCCCATCAGAGCTTTTGAAAAGTTTGCTATCTGGTCCGCCACTATCCATTCGATACCCATTTCTTTTCATTTGCCATGTGGCGGCGTATAATATTCTAGCGTTATTTGGATCTAGGATCAAGTCACCGGCCCCTGCTTTGTCACTTACATAAAGTACTTTTTCCCAAGTCGCTCCTCCATCTTTGGAACGGTAGACGCCTCGACTTTCGTTTGGCTTCCATAAGTTTCCTATGGCAGCAACATAAACCAAGTCGGGGTCTGTTGGATGTATCCTTATTCTGGAAATGTGTTCAGAACCTTTGAGCCCTATAAACTTCCATGTTTCCCCTGCATCCATACTTTTCCAAACACCATTTCCAGAAGACACATTTCCTCGTAATGTCTGTTCCCCTTCCCCTACATAAATAATGTTTGGGTCTGATTCTGAAACAGCCACAGCACCAATGGATCCTCCAAAATAATCATCTGATATACATTCCCAAGTACTACCGGCATCGGTTGTTTTCCAAACACCACCTCCGGCTGTACCCATGTAATAGAGGTTTGGGTTATTGATTACCCCAGTAGCGGTTCCTGCGCGCCCACCTCTGAAGGGGCCGACCAATCGCCATTCCATTCCGCTATATAGTGAGGCATCGAAAGAAGGGCTTTCCATTTTAGTCTTTCTGCGCTGTGCAAGATTTGATTCGAAAGGGAAAATGAGAAGTAGTAAAAGCGGAATCAGACAGTTCGTTTTCATAAGTGATGGTTTGAGTCGGTCTTATTAAAGATTATACCTTATTATATAGGGTCTTAAAATTAAGTAAAATAATTGGAGGAAAATGAGACCTTGATTAGTGCCTAATACAGCCTTTATTCACATGTTTTATTTCGCCGTTTAAGGCTACTAAATAGTTAGGTATAATAGGAAATTAAAAATTTCAACTACTTTTGTTCCTTCAAAAACCAATCAATGGCTAAAAATTTAGTAATAGTAGAGTCGCCCGCAAAGGCCAAGACGATAGAGAAATTTTTAGGAAAAGACTTTAAAGTAGAGTCTAGTTTTGGGCATATTGCAGATCTTCCTTCAAAGGAACTTGGTGTCGATGTGGACAATGATTTCAAACCTAAATATATTGTTGATACAGATAAGAAGGCCTTAGTCAAAAAACTAAAAGATCTCGCCAAGAAAGCAGAAATGATCTGGTTGGCCAGTGATGAGGATCGTGAGGGGGAGGCCATTTCGTGGCATTTGGCCGAAACACTTGGTTTAGAAAAAGATAAAACGAAACGCATTGTTTTCAATTCGATTACGAAGTCCGCTATTCAGAAAGCGATTGAAAATCCGAGAGAAATTAATTACAATCTAGTAAATGCCCAACAGGCAAGAAGAGTGTTGGATCGTTTAGTGGGGTATCAACTTTCACCCATTTTATGGAAGAAGATTAAACCGGGGCTTTCAGCAGGTCGAGTGCAGTCAGTTGCCGTGCGATTGATTGTGGAGCGAGAACGTGATATCGAAGGTTTTACGGCTGAGGCATCCTTCAAGATTTCCGCCCAATTCAAGACAGCGGATGCTAATGTTTTTACCGCAAAATTGAACAAAACTTTTCGGTCAAAACCTGAAGCAGAGGCCTTTTTGAAACAAAACATAGGCGCTGATTTTTCAGTTGGAAACTTGGATAAAAAGCCTGCAAAGAAGTCGCCCTCAGCACCATTTACTACTTCTACTTTACAACAAGAAGCATCACGTAAGCTGTATTTTTCAGTAGGTAGAACCATGCAAGTTGCACAGCGATTATACGAAGCAGGCTTGATTACATATATGAGAACCGATAGTGTCAACCTTTCAGGTGAAGCCATCACCGCAGCCAAAGATGCTATTGTAGCAAACTATGGTGAGCAATATAGTAATATTCGTAATTTTAAAGGCAAGTCAAAAGGTGCGCAGGAGGCACATGAAGCGATTCGACCGACCGACATGACACGACAGTCCCCATCTTTGGAAAGGGATCAGTCCAAATTATACGAGTTGATTTGGAAGCGGACCATTGCTTCGCAAATGAGCGACGCCCAATTGGAACGCACCAATGTAAAAATAAAGAGCAGCGGTCACGCCGAAGAGTTTAGTGCAAACGGTGAAGTGATTAAGTTCGACGGTTTTCTAAAGGTTTATATGGAGGGATTGGATGATGAGGATGCTGCTGAAGAACAAGAAGGCATGCTGCCGGCTATGAAGGTTGGTGATGCATTATCGAATAATTATATTACAGCTACCGAACGTTTTTCTAGACCACCATATCGTTTTACGGAGGCATCATTGGTAAAGAAATTGGAGGAGTTGGGAATTGGCAGACCGTCTACATATGCACCAACGATATCAACAATTTTGAATCGAGGCTATGTCGAAAAAGGAACGATTGAAGGTGTGGAGCGCAAGTATGCCCAATTGATTTTAGAGGCAGGTTCAGTACAAGAAAAAAGCCTAAGTGAAATGGTGGGTTCCGATAAAGGAAAAATGGTACCAACGGATATAGGGATGATCGTCAATGACTTTTTGGTCAGTAATTTCGAAACCATTCTTGATTATAATTTCACTGCTAAAGTCGAAGAAGATTTTGATGAGATTGCCGAAGGGAATGAAGATTGGCATAAGGTGATGAAAGATTTTTATAAAGATTTTCACCCTAAGGTCATTGATGTTGAGGAGAATGCAGATCGCGCAAGTGGTGAGCGAATCTTAGGGGAAGATCCCAAAACAGGAAAGCGAGTTGCTGTACGATTAGGTAGGTTCGGTCCAATGGTTCAAATCGGCACTGTTGATGACGAGGAAAAACCCACTTTCGCAAGTTTACTTCCGGAGCAATCTTTGAATACGATAACATATGAAGAGGCAATGGATCTTTTTAAACTGCCAAGAAAATTGGGAGTATATAAAGGGGAGGAAATATTGGCTAATGTAGGTAGATTTGGACCTTATGTGAAGTTTGGCGAGAAGTTCATTTCTATGGATAAAGGCGAGAATGCAATGGAAATCGAACTCGATAGAGCTATCGAATTGATTGATGCGAAAGAGAAAGCCGATGCACCAATAGCTACATACGAGCAGCAGGATGTTACCAAGGGAACAGGTCGTTTTGGACCCTTTATTAAGTGGGGCGGGATGTTCATAAATGTCAATAAAAAGTATGATTTTGATAACTTATCACAGGCCGACATTGAAGAATTGATTGAAGCTAAGAAACAAAAGGAGATTGACAAATTGATTCAAGAATGGCCTGAGGAGGGCATCCGAATCGAGAAAGCCAGGTGGGGCAGACATAATATTTTGAAGGGTAAAATCAAAGTCGAATTAGCTAAAACCGTAGATGCGGCCAAGGTGTCTTTGGAAGAAGCAAAAGCGTTGATTGAAAAGAAATCCCCTAAGAAAAAAGCCAAGGCAAAACCTAAGGCCAAAAAGAAATAGGGGGTGACGATTTGACTAAATTAAAAACTAAGAAAAAAGGTTTAGTATCAAGGACCAAAAAAGAACACATAACAGAAAATTACCGGACTCGATGGCATTTGATTTTTTAGTTCCTGTTGAGGACAAAGTATTAGCTCACTGTGAGTTGCTTCCTGCCCAATCTTTAGGTAGAAGCATCTATAAGCACACAGTGCGAGACGGACTTCCCGTACTTGCAATTGCGTCTATTGCCATTATCGGTGTTAAGGAATCAAGAAATGCTTTTGAGAAGAAAATGGAGAAGCTTGATGTTTCCGGTATTCGGCTTCAACTCTATAAATTATTAATGGGTAATTGGAACTCTACGATTGTCGATATGGGCGATATTGAAGAGGGTGATACCGTAGAGGATACCTACTTCATCGTAAAGGAAATTGTGGCAGGTCTTCTAGAGGAAAATATTATACCTATTATTATAGGTGCTACACAGGATATTACCTATCCTGCGTATCGTGCTTTTGATGGCATCAAGGATATGATCAATTTGGTGTCTGTAGACAGTCGTTTTGATTTTGGCATGGATGATGAATTGATATCCTCCAATTCATACATGAGTAAGATCATCACGGATAAACCGAATAACCTATTCAATTTCTCGAATATTGGTTATCAAAGTTACTTCAATGCTCAAGAGGAAATTGATCTAATGGAGCGTCTTTTTTTTGATGCTTATCGACTTGGGGATTTAATTAATGACATCAAATTGGCTGAACCGGTTTTGCGTAATGCACATATGGTCAGTATGGATGCTCGCTCAATAAAGGCCAGCGAAATCGGTTTTTCCGAAAACTTCTCTCCCAATGGTTTTTCTGGCAGGGAGGCTTGTGCCATTGCACGGTACGCCGGAATAAGTGATAATGTTTGCGTTTTTGGTCTCTATGAAATGGAGAATTCCCCACAGTCGCATCAGCTCATGGCACAGATTATATGGTATTTTATCGAGGGTACTAATTTTAGAATAATGGAGTCTCCTCGAACGAATAATAAATACTTTACAAAATACACGGTACCTACTGAAACGGAACAGTTAATCTATTATAAGAGTCATTTCACCGATCGTTGGTGGGTTGAGGTGCCATCTATCCTTCCTTCTAATACTAAAACGGAATCTTCTTCGTTATTACCCTGCACTGAAAAGGACTATCTGGACGCATGCGATCAGAACATTCCAGAAAGGTGGTTTAAAGCTTATAAAAAAGGCTTTAATTAATCAATTTTTTTTTTCAAAGTATAATTGCTCTCAATACAATAATTTACGCAAAACGTAGTTTTAAAGTGTAGAATAAATAGATGAGTTTGCAGTTTATAACCTTAATCGAAATTTAACCTAAAGTATGAAGAAGCTATTGTTATCATCCATAGCGTTTGTTTTTTTACTCACAAGTTGTGGATCTAAAACAAAAGGAGAGCTAACCGGCGTCCAAGGAAAAAAATGGTACCCAGAGAAGCCCTACGGAATGGAACTCATTCCCAGAGGTTCTTTTATAATGGGTAAGTCTGAAGAAGACCAAGCCAAAGTTCTCAACGCCCCGACAAAGACAGTAACCGTACGTTCTTTCTACATGGATGATACGGAAATTACGAATAGTGAATATCGTCAATTCGTTGAATGGGTACAAGACTCTATTGTTCGAACTCGCTTGGCGATTCTTGCGGATGATTTAGGATTAGGACCTGAAGATGAAGGTATTGGTGAGTTCGCATTTAAAGATGCCGATACGACCAAAGCATCTGTCTATGACAAATATATGTTGGATAATTATTCAGGTATGGGTGAGACCGGTTATGAGGGTCGTGCTTTGAATAAAGATGAAGAACTTATTTGGGACACTTCAGAATACCCAGATGAGTACTATACCGAGGTAATGGATTCATTGTACATTCCTGAAGAGGAATCTTATAATGGGCAACGTACCATTGATGTGACTAAATTAAAGTACAAATACAGCTGGATGGATATCGAAGCAGCTGCAAGATCCAAAACGGGGAGAAGAAAAGATTTTATTCGTCAAGAAGAATTGGAAATCTATCCTGATACTACAGTTTGGATACGTGATTTCGAATATTCGTATAACGAGCCAATGCATAATGATTATTTCTGGCATGATGCTTATAGTGAGTATCCGGTTGTTGGTATCTCTTGGAAACAAGCCCAGGCTTTTTGTAACTGGAGAACCAAGTTTAAGAATGATGATCAAAAGAGTAGAGGAAGGCAATTTGTAAATAAATTTAGATTACCGACCGAAGCGGAGTGGGAATATGCAGCAAGAGGTGGCATCGAAGGGGGAACATACCCCTGGGGTGGTCCATATGTGATAAGCGACACAGGTTGCTTTATGGCTAACTTCAAACCACAACGTGGTGATTATGCAGCTGATGCAGCATTGTATACGGTTGAAGCCAAGTCTTATGAACCAAACGATTTCAACTTGTATAACATGGCAGGAAACGTTTCGGAGTGGACAAACTCTAGTTACGACCCAAGTTCGTATGAATATGTATCTACGATGAACCCGAACGGTGGTGATGGTGCTAACGCTAGAAAAGTAATTCGCGGCGGATCTTGGAAAGATGTTGCGTACTTCCTTCAAGTGAGTACAAGAGATTATGAATATTCCGATTCTGCTCGTAGTTATGTAGGTTTTAGAACCGTACAGGATTACATGGGCGAGGAAGATTCAACACAAGGCGGACTTTAAATAAAGGAAAACCACTAAAGAAAAACACATCCAATTGGGTATTGCATTACGTAAATGTTCTAACTAATTTAGAAAAGCTTAAATACACTCCCGAACACTCGGGGCCAAATACAAACTCTAAATACATCCGAGTAACGACGGATCAAACGTTAAACCAAATCTTTTATTAACATTAAATTTTAATTAAACTTTTATTATGGCACAGTCAAAATCAACAAAGAAATTATTCAACATGGCCTACGGCCTTGGAGCATCGGTAGTAATTATTGGTGCATTGTTTAAAATCCTTCACTGGGAGTTCGGTCCGCTTACAGGTGGTCTTCTTCTTGCTGTCGGTCTTATTACCGAAGCACTTATTTTCGCGATCAGTGCATTTGAACCAGTAGATGACGAATACGATTGGTCTTTGGTATATCCAGAGCTTGGTGGTGTTGGGTCTCTAGGTGGAAGCAACGAAGCTGATGAAATGAAAGCAGCTGAAGCATCATTGTCCTCTAAATTGGACAACCTTTTGAAAGAGGCCGGTGTTGACGCAAGTCTTATGGAGAGCTTGGGTGACAGTATCAGAAACTTTGAAGGTGCTGCCAAGGGTATCGCTCCGACAGTAGATGCTATGGAGTCAACTAAGAAATACTCTGACGAAATGGTTCACGCTGCGGCTCAAATGGAATCTTTGAACAGCTTATATAAAGTACAGTTGGAAAGCGCTAGCAAGCAAGCTTCCGTTAACGAAGAAGTAGTTCAGAATGCAAGTGCTTTAAAAGACCAAATGGAGTCTTTAGCTACCAACCTTTCTTCTTTGAACGGTGTTTATGGTGGTATGTTAACTGCAATGAACGGAAACTAATTAGAACTTTAGTTAAATAACCCCAAATCAAATATTAATTAAAATCTAATTAGAAAACATGGCAGGAGGAAAAGCAACACCACGTCAGAAGATGATCAATCTTATGTATTTGATCTTCATCGCGATGTTGGCCCTAAATATGAGTAAAGAAGTTCTAGCTGCGTTCGGTTTGATGAACGTGAAAATGGAGACTTCCAACACGAAGACCACAGAAAGTAACCTAGCTTTCTTGGATGGTCTAAGTACCAAAGCATCTGAAGATGCCGCTAAATATGGTGATTTATACACCAAGGCTGGCCAAATCAAAGAGATGTCTCAAGAGTACTATGATTACCTACAATCACTGAAAGACGGCATGTTGGAAGGTGTTGAGGATCCTACGGATTATCAAGTAATGGATAAGTCTGATTTTTTAGATGGAAAGTTCTTCCAAGGAGACAATTTAACTCCTGAAGGGGAAGATTTCATGAATAGAATCAATAATTACCGTGATGGTGTGATCAAGATTTTACCAGAGACCATGAAAGATGTCAAGGCATCGGTTGTGGCTCGTTTCCAAACTGGCGATGAGAATGGTAAAGTAGAGAACCGAAGCGGTGAGAAAGTCGATTGGATCAATTACCACTACGAAAGGTTTCCTTTGGTGGCGTCATTGACCAAATTGACGGCTTTGCAGGCTGATATCAAAGCAACGGAAGAAGATGCTTTGAAATCTATGTTGGCCGGTGAGTTGACCGAGCAGGTTTCTTTGAAGAATTTTGCTACTTCGCTTTTCGCGAAAAAGTCGGCCTACTATACAGGAGAAAAATACGATGGGAAGATCATCATAAGTAAAACCGATAACTCCTCTACTCCGGTACGTGCTGAATTGACCCTTGATGGTAGAAAGCTTAAGGAAGGTTCTGATTACAAAATCGAAGCTGGAGGTGTGAAAATGCTTATTGGCTCTGGAAATGCAGGTGACCATGAAGTGGCAGGTACATTGTACTTCCAACAAGATGGTAATGAAATTGAAGTTCCTGTGAAGAACTCCTTTGCGACGATATCCAAGCCAAATGCGGCTTTGATCGCTGCTGATAAGATGAACGTTGTTTATCGTGGGGTATCCAACCCAATGTCAATTTCTATACCTGGTATACCCAATAACAAGGTTTCTGCTTCTGCTCCCGGGCTTACGAAAAGAGAGGGTAGCAAGTACATCATGAATGCAACTACTATAAAGGGCAGAGAGGTTACGATTACCGCTTCGGGTACCTTACCTGATGGACAAAAAGTATCGTCTCGATCTCTATTTAGAATTAAGGATATCCCTAGACCTTCAGGTACAGTTAGTAAACAAGATGGTAGTTTGAAATTACCGCGTAAGAATGTTGAAATCGCTACAATTGGTGCAGGCTTGGAAGATTTTGATTTTGACTTGAATCTAGCAGTTAGTGGATTCAAATTCAAAGTTCCAGGTCAGCCTACCGTAAATGTTAACGGAAACAAATTAAACGCTCAAGCCAAGTCGGCTTTGAAAAGAGCGAAGCGAGGTGACGCAGTTCAAATCTTTGATATCAATGCTTATATTACAAATAATAAAAGCTATAAGTTGAAGAAAGTATCTCCGGTAATAATAGAGATTACAAATTAATAACTATGAAATTTCCGGGTTGGCCCTAGGCCGGCCCGGTAACTTTTAAATGATTGGAAAAATGAATTGGAAGAATGTTTTAGTAATCGGAGCCGTTAGTCTGCTGCCCGTTTCAATGATGGCCCAGGCAAATATTTTGAATGCCAAAAAGCCACAGGAAATAGGCATGAAAACCGAAGCTCAAAAAGCATTGGATAATGATACTTTTTTGGAGTATGGTTATGTTGATGATCGTGATATACTTTGGTCAAAGACCGTATGGGAAGTTATCGATCTAGACGAGCGTGTTAATTTTCCGCTGTACTATCCAACTGACACTATCGATATTGGTGCCGACAGAAGATCTTTATACGATGTTTTAATAAAGAACATCAAGAACGGGAAACTGGAAGATGTATATGTGGATTCTTATTTTACCGAAAAAAGAGTATTCGCGGATTTGAGCGCAACGCTTAGAAAAGTGGATACCTTGGAGTACGGATACGAACAAATCAATGCAGGCGAAGAGCTTTCTCCGGAATATGTGATGAGGCGAGATCTTTCAGCTGCTGATATTGAAGAGTACCGCATTAAAGGAATCTGGTATTTCGACAAGCGTCAAGGCGAATTGAAGTACAGGCTTCTAGGTATCGCTCCTGTTGCTCCGGATGTGAACTTTATTGATGATGAGTCTATGGACCCTTCGGATGCCAAGGTGGAACTTTTTTGGGTATGGTACCCAGGTGCCAGGCAGATTTTACATGATGCCAAGGTTTTTAACCAACGCAACTCGGCACAGCCCATAACTTTTGATATGTTGTTGAATGCACGACGTTTCAACGGGGTTATCTATAGAGAAGACAATGTACACGGAGACCGAAAAGTAACCGATTATATTGCTGATAATGCCTTGTTCCAGTTATTGGAGTCCAAAAGAATAAAAGAGGTCATTCGAGATAAAGAACAAGATATGTGGGCCTATTAAGCCAACATTAATAACATTCCAATTCAAGATTTACAAACCACATCGAAAGATGTGGTTTTTTTATAAGGCATTGTGAGCTTGTCTTTGCTAAAACAGGCAGGGCATAGTTTGCCGCTAAAACGTATTGAAATTTTCAAAAGATTGTATAGTCGCTCTGCGCTTGGCAATGTACCTTTGCCCTATGCTAGATTATCTTGTCGTTGGCCTAGGCCTTGCCGGAATATCCTTCTGCGAACAACTCGAAGAAAATGGGAAGACTTTTCATGTCATCTCCGATGATTCGCAAACTTCCTCTTCGGTGGCAGGTGGACTCTACAATCCGGTTGTCCTTAAAAGATTTACATTGGCATGGAGGGCAAATGAACAACTTGAATTGGCGATGCCATTTTATCGGAAATTGGAAAAGAAACTTGACATTACACTCGATTATAAGCTTTCAGTAGCCAGAAGGTTCAATTCAATTGAAGAACAAAACCTATGGTTCGAGGCAATGGATAAGCCTTTTTTAGGAGACTTCTTATCATCGGATATACATTCCAACACAAATCCGAATGTTGATGCTTCACATGGCTTTGGTACAGTGCTAAAGACGGGAAGGATAGATACAGAAAATCTGCTCTCTACCTATTCAGCATATTTGGCAGAAATGAAACGGCTTACAGGTGAACGATTTGACCACCGCATATTACAAATAACAAACGAATCCATTTCCTATAAATCGATTAAGGCCAGGTACCTCGTATTTGCAGAAGGCTTTGGGCTAAAGAAAAACCCTTATTTCAATTACCTTCCTTTGAATGGGAACAAGGGAGAATATGTAATCATCGAAGCACCGGAATTGAACGAGGAAAAAGCAATTAAGTCAAGTATATTCTGCATCCCTTTAGGAAAGAACCAGTATAAAATAGGGGCCAATTATAATCGAAATAGTACTTCGAACAAGCCTTCGAAGAACACAAGAAAAGAACTTCTTCAAAAAATGGAGCAGTTTATCAGATGTGATTACAAGGTCATAGGTCAAGTCGCAGGCGTTCGGCCAACAGTCATCGATAGAAGGCCTTTGGTTGGGAGACATCCTGAATATTGCAATCTGTATGTGCTAAATGGATTTGGCTCGCGAGGTGTTTTGATCGCCCCTTATGCGTCTTTAGAGTTATATCGCTTTATAGAGGAACAAAAACCTTTGCCTGGTGAAATCGATATTGAACGTTTCAGTAAAAAGTATGCTAAGAATCAACTTTAGCCTCATTAGCGTCATATTTGAAAAAGAAGTTGATCCAGATATTTCGTGATAGACGAATAATGACCGGCATGAAGACAATCATAGTTACGATTATGGTAATAAATGTAGTCATCAAATGAGCACCCAATAAAAGCTTAGCAATAACAAAAGTGGCTACAGCAAATGCAATTCCAACACCATAGCTCACATACATAGCCCCATAAAAAAAAGCAGGCTCAATTTTGTATTTCGTCTTGCAATTAGAGCAACGTTCGTGCATTTTAAAAAGATGACCCGGTTTATAAGGGTTGTTTGCCAAATACATGCTCTCTTGATGGCATTTTGGACAACTTCCTGTTAAAATACTGTAGAGTTTGTTTCCTTTTTTTAACATTTGCAAAATCTTTAGGTAAAGGTACTATTTTGAAGATCTTTCGAAAGTTACAAGTATTGCGAAACTCGATGTTCAAATTGATAAAACCAATTGTCAGAACATAGCGGAAATAGCGCTGAGAAAGTTTTGTTTGTGAACGGTATCACCTAGGTAGAATAACGATATATCAATTTCGATAACATATGCTGAATATCCATAATCTGTCCGTTTCTTTTGGTGGGGAATATCTATTTGAAGAAATATCATTTCGATTGAATGGTGGAGACAGGGTAGGTCTCATCGGAAAGAATGGCGCAGGTAAATCGACCCTTTTGAAGTTGCTTTCAAAAGATATGTCTTTAGATTCCGGGACCATTGCTATGGAGAAAGATGTAAAAATCGGTTTCCTTCGCCAGGATATCGATTTTGAACAAGGTCGAACTGTTTTGGAAGAGGCCTACCAAGCTTTTGAGGAAATCAAGGCCTTGGAACTGAAACTAGATAGCACTAACCAGCAATTGGCCGAACGTATCGACTATGAGAGCGATGGCTATAACCAGTTAATGATCGACTTGAGTGATGTGACACATCATTATGAGATTTTAGGCGGATATAATTACCAGGGAGAGACAGAAAAAATTCTTCAAGGTCTTGGCTTTAAAAGAAGTGATTTCGATAAAAAGACAGATACTTTTTCCGGTGGATGGCGAATGCGAATTGAATTGGCCAAACTGCTCTTGCAAAGCAATGACGTGCTATTGCTGGATGAGCCTACGAACCATTTGGATATCGAGTCGATTATTTGGCTTGAACAGTTTTTAAAGAATTATACGGGTGCTGTGGTAATCGTTTCTCACGACAAAATGTTTTTGGATAATGTGACCAACCGCACCATTGAAATATCATTAGGACGTATTTATGACTATAATAAACCGTATTCAAAGTATTTGGTGTTGCGTAATGAAATCAAACAACAACAGTTAAGCGCACAAAAAAACCAAGAAAAAGAGATTCAACAAGCAGAACGTCTAATCGAGAAGTTCAGGGCTAAATCTTCGAAAGCATCAATGGCCCAATCATTGATCAAAAAGCTTGATAAGATGGATCGAATCGAAGTTGATGAAGATGATGATAGTGTTATGAACGTTCGATTTCCTGTTTCGGTCACTCCGGGGAAGGTCGTGACCGAAATTGAAAACCTTTCAAAAAGTTATGTTGGAAATCACGTCTTAGAAGATATCAGTTTGTTGATTGAACGGGACAGCAAAACGGCATTTGTAGGTCAGAATGGGCAAGGAAAATCTACTTTAGCCAAAATCATGGTCGGTGAGTTGGAGTATGAAGGGCATTTAAAACTGGGGCATAATGTACAGCTGGGTTACTTCGCTCAAAATCAAGCAGAGTATTTAGACGGTTCGAAAACGGTTTTGGATACGATGATAGATGCGGCAAACGAAAAGAACAGGAGTAAGGTCCGTGATATGCTGGGGTCTTTTCTTTTTAGAGGGGATGAGGTTGAAAAATATGTAAAAGTACTTTCGGGAGGCGAACGTAATCGCTTGGCGCTAGCAAAGATGTTATTGCAACCCTTCAATGTTTTGGTTATGGATGAGCCGACCAATCATCTCGATATCAAGTCAAAGAATGTTTTAAAGAAGGCCCTACAGAATTTCGAAGGTACCTTGATTTTGGTTTCCCACGATAGGGATTTTCTACAAGGGTTGACCAACAAGGTTTATGAATTCAAAGATCGAAAGATAAAGGAGTACCTTGGTGATATTGATTTCTATCTGGAACAAAGAAAAGCCGAAAATTTCAGAGCTATTGAAAAAAAGAACGAGGCCAAACCCGTCAAGCAGAAAACAAAGGGAAAAAACAACAGTTTTGAAGAGCAAAAAAAGCTAAAATCCCTAAAAAATAAACTTAGTACTATTGAAAGGGATATTTCTTCATTGGAAAAAGAAATCGCTAAAATAGACCATGAGCTTCTTATGGACTATGATACTACCACCGCGAAGCTTGACTTTTTCGATAACTACCAGAAAAAGAAAAAAGATTTGGAAGTGCTAATGAAAGGCTGGGAGCGGTTGACTACTGATTTGGAAAATAGTATTTGATCCAATCATCAATAAGTAGGTAATATCGCACAACATCTTTTAGGCATTTCACAACAAAATCGACCATTTCAGGGCCAATTCATCGATCTTTTTAGCAATATATCCTAGAATTCACGTTTATTTGTAAGGTAATTCGTATAAATAAATTGCCAGTCAATTTGATAAATGAAGAAACTAACGTACATAGTGGCATTATTAATGGCCCTGAATAGTGTTTACGGAAAGGTGCGATCAATAGAAAAGCAAGCGCTAATTGACCTTTATCATAGTACTAATGGGGACGATTGGACCGTAAAATGGAATTTGTCATTGCCTATTTCAACTTGGTCTGGAATAGAAATTGAAAATGGTAAAGTAGTTTCTATAAATTTAATGAATAACAATTTATCAGGTGAACTAGCTAATTCAATAGGGGATTTGGAACACCTCAGAGTATTGAATCTAGCCTTCAATGCTATAGGAGGAACTTTACCGAATAGGATCATACAACTTAAAAGTCTAATAATATTACGGCTAGGTAAGAACAAGTTGACGGGTGAGATTCCGGAGAATATTGGTGACTTGAAAGAGTTGTTGATACTTGATCTTTTTAATAATAAAATCTCTGGTGAGATTCCTTTGAGCTTAGGTGATATAAAGAATTTAAAGGTGATTTCTTTTTCAAATAATAAAGTAACAGGAATCATACCTGAAGCATTGGGTAGATTGAAGTTGCTTGAGCGACTTGAGCTGGCAAACAACCAGATCAATGGCGATGTTCCCGAAGCAATAGGTAGACTTCCTAATCTAAGTATGCTACTATTGTCCGAGAACGAATTTACCGGCAAGTTTCCTGCATCGGTATTTTCATTGCCGAATTTAAGAGTACTACAATTGCAGAATAATGATTTTGACATAAAACATCTAAAAAACAGCATCCCATTAAAAACAGATTTGGCTTTGTTTGAATTTGATGACATTCAAGGTAGAATTGACCGAAATGATTTTGAAAAGGTTTTTACGAATACTGAATTCAGGACTGCGGATACGAAATTCGGAGATGATAACGACAACTAGCAGCTATGAACTTAGAAAATCCAAATAAGAAAATAAGATTGCTACTAATGGGCTTACTCTGCCTCTTGCTTTATTGCAAATCGGTATTTGCACAAATTTCAGATAGTGAGACGGAGATATTGCTTGAATTCTACGAAAAAACAAATGGTAGCGAGTGGACAAATTCATGGAATTTATCCGAAAGCCCGGATAAATGGTATGGGATAACCATTGTTGATGGCAAGCTGACAAGATTAGATCTATTCGGGAATAACTTAGAGGGCAATATCCCAGAAAGCATTGGGAAACTAAAAAATCTGACTCACCTGAATTTAGCGTTCAATTCGTTAACCGGCCTCTTCCCAAAAGACATCGTAAATCTCTCAAAGTTGAAAACATTAAAGATAGAGATGAATAGAATTAAAGGAGCATTGCCTGAAGCAATAGGTAAAATGGAAAGCCTTGAAGAGTTTACGGCCTTCAATAATTTCTTATCAGGTGTACTACCTGGGAGTCTAGGGGACATTAAAAAGCTACGCATCTTGAATTTATCAAGTAATAATTTGAACGGATTGATTCCGAAGTCATTAGGCAGTCTTGAAAACTTGGAAAGTTTGGGCTTATTTGAAAATGCTTTAGAGGGCGCTATCCCATCAGAAATGGGACGGCTTTCGAAATTAAAAGAACTGGTATTGGCCAATAATCAACTGGGCGGGGCTATACCGGTTGAGTTTGGCCAATTGGCCAGCTTACGGGTCTTACAGCTTCAGAACAATAATTTCGATTCATTCAAGAACCTTGAATTTATGGAAACAAAAGGGCTATTGGCCTTTGACTACGACGAAAAGAGTTTGAAGAATGATTTTAAGATTATAAACGCTACCAAAACGAGAATGGCCGACACTAAGTTTGAAGATGATGATAATGACCATTAGTACTGTTAATATTGAATTAACCTAATGAGTATTTAGTAAAAGAAGTCGTAATTCTTCTTTCTAGTTAGTATTTTGGTTATAGGGGGGTGCGGGAGCATCCCCTTTTCGGTTTTAAAAGCTTAAAAACAAAAATTTAGCACAACTTCTATCAGAAAATGAAAAAATGTGCGTTAGAAGATTACCATGTGTTTTAGAGTCCCACTAGAAGATGCACTGATAGGTTTCAATATCCCGTTTTAGCTGAGAAGGACGTAAATCTAATAGATAAATGCTAGTTGAATGAAACGAATACTACCCCTTTTCACCATTTTCCTTCTTTTTACCTATTTAAGCGTTGCCCAAACTCAAATATCAAAAAAAGAAAAGTCTGCTTTAATCGATTTATACCAATTAACTAATGGGGAATCGTGGATTAATTCTTGGAGCTTAAAGGCCCCTATAGCGCAATGGCATGGTGTGCACATAGAAAACAACCATGTGGTTCGGATCGAATTGCCAAAGAACAATTTGCAAGGTAACATACCATATACCTTGAAAAGGTTAGAGCATCTTGAAGTTCTAAACCTGGCCTTTAATAAGATAACCGGATTATTGCCCAGTACACTTACACAATTAGAAAATTTAAAGTCATTGAAACTTGAAATGAATGACATCAAAGGTGATTTGCCTTGGGATTTTTCAAATTGGTCAAAATTGGAAGAATTGACCCTATTCAATAACTTTTTAGATGGAAGCTTGCCTGAAACCATTGGTCTAGCACAAAACTTGAGAATACTGAATCTTTCAAGCAATAATTTTTCAGGAAGTCTACCAAAATCTCTCGAAAGACTTACGAAGCTTGAAAGCTTGGGTCTTCTAGGAAACAAACTTGATGGGGAAATTCAAATTAGCTTTGAAAATATGACGAATCTTTTTGAGTTGGTTTTGTCGCACAATAGATTTGAAGGGGCATTACCAAATAGCATAGAGGGGCTTTCTCAACTTAAATTCGTTCAGTTGCAAGGTAATAGGTTTGACACCTCAAAGGGTCTTGAAAATATACAGAGTAAAGAATTGGTTGCCTTTGATAGCGATAGTGATAGGTTAGATAGAAAATATTCAAAGTTACCCTTGAGTCGCACTCGAACTGCGGACACCAAATTTGAAAATAATAATTAGTCTCAAGATTCTAAGAAAAAAGGAAGCATGAAGATGCTTCCTTTTTTTGTTTTTATAAATTAATTCAGAAACTAGTTTGTCCATTTTGGATATAGAGGCTATTAGTCCATAACCTCGATTTTTCCTCCAAAAACTTTGTCGCGTTTCAAATCCTTTGGATTGCCATATACGTAGATGGAACCTCCAGCTCTAACTTTGGCATCCATCTTGTTCGAAGCATGTACCTTGGCACTTCCTCCGGCATTTACAGTTACCTTGGTTTCAGTTGTATTTAATTGGTCATTAAGAACCTTTCCTCCTGCAGTGGCTACAGCCTCTTGCTTTTTAGCCTTTCCAGAAAGTGTAATTTCTGCACCTGAGGTCGATTTTACATAAAGATTATCTATATCGATTTCTAAAGTGATTTTGCCGCCTTCTTGAGCTGCTATCTTGACCTCCGAACCTGATATGGTATCTTCAGAAGTAATATCCGCGTTTTCGTTAGAGTCAATTAAAGTCAATGTTTCCGTATGATAAACTTTGACCGTCACATCACCCCCGTTCATTTGGTTTTCGAACTCCATGCGTATTTTTAAAAGTCCACCCTTGTTAGAAATTTTGACGTCATCCCGATCATCTCCAGTGATGACTATTTTGTTCTCGTTGCTATTTATAAGTACTGTATTGATTCGGTCAAAGGCTTTGATTTCCGTGAAGGATTCTATTTCCTTTACGATTTCCCGTTGCGCTAAAGCACTACAAGTGATTAGTGCGAAGACTACTAAAGAAAGGTATTTTTTCATAATGTATTTATTTTGTTTTTTGATTCAGAGTAGTTGATCACGAAGTATACCAAATTTATAACAATTTGTGAAAAGTTTTCAAGAATATGTGCAGTGCTTTGGAAACTATCGCTAGAAATGGAAATAAAATATTTACATTTAAAGAAAATCCGAATTGATGAAAATAAACACTACAAAGATTCTTTTTTATACTCCGTTTTTAGTAGGATTACTAAGTTTTAATCAAGCCTGCAAATCAACCACGAAAGTTCCTGAAAAAGAAAACAGGATGACCAGCAAAGTAGCGCAATCAGAAACGGCAGTTGAGACCAAAAAACAAGAAGGATATACCGAAACGATTCCAGGGACGGAATTTTCCTTTGAAATGTTGTCGATTCCCGCTGGAAAATTCAGCATGGGCAGTCTAGATTCAGAGATGCATCGAAAAGAGGACGAAGGCCCTCAAAGAGAAGTTGAATTGGATGCCTTTTATATGGCCAAGTATGAACTTACATGGGAGCTGTTCGAATTGTTCTTCAAACAAAACGAGGAGCTTTTCGTCAAACTCGATAATGACAAGGTGATTAAGATAGATGCCATAACAAGACCTAGCCCACCCTACGAGGATCCATCTTATGGAATGGGCAAAGAGGGGTATCCTGCGGTCAGTATGTCAACCTATTCCGCCTTAGTGTTTTGTAAATGGTTGAGCACCGTGACAGGAAAATTCTATCGTCTTCCAAAAGAGGCTGAATGGGAATATGCCGCAAGGGCAGGGAGCACTACGGCTTATAGTTTTGGTGACGACGTGACGCTTTTAGATGACCATGCCGTCTATCGTAAAAATTCGAATAATGTTTATGCAAAAGTGGGTACCAAGAAACCGAATGCTTGGGGTTTATATGATATGCATGGCAATGCCGCCGAGTGGACATTGGATGAATTCAAGGAAGACGCCTATGCAACTTTAGAAGCCAAAAACCCTTGGGCGACGCCCACGGTCATTCACCCTCGAGTATATCGAGGAGGTTCTTGGGATGATGATGCGGACAAATTGCGTTCGGCTTCAAGAACTGGCTCAAGTTCGAGACTACAGAAAAGAGATCCACAGATACCCAAAAGCTTTTGGTGGTTTACTGACTCGAATTATGTTGGCTTTCGATTAGTTAGTCCTGCCGTACAGCCTTCCCCTGAGGAGCAAAAGAAATTTTGGCAAACCGTTTTGGATGAATAAGAGTGTGACATAGCATTTTAGTATGATGACATGAAAAAGAATACGCGAAGAACCTTTATAAAAACCACCTCAAAAACCGTGGCCGCCGGGATGGTCTTCAGTCACCTTCCACTCATTCGCGATGCTGGTGTTTTAGGTCAGGAAAAAATAAAATTAGGCCTTGTCGGATGTGGAGGTCGGGGTACTGGAGCTATTTTTCAAGCTTTGACAGCTTCAAATGCAGTGCAGTTGGTGGCGATGGGTGATGTTTTTCAATACGAATTGGATAATTGTTTCCAACGGGTTTCCAAAGAATTTGCCGATCAGGTAGCTGTACCCAGGGTAAGACAATTTTTAGGTTTGGAAGCATATAAAAATGTAATCGACGCGTGCGATGCAGTTATTTTGGCCACGCCTCCTGGTTTTCGACCAGAACATTTTGAGTATGCCATTGAATCGGGCAAGCATGTTTTTATGGAAAAGCCACTTGCCGTGGATGCGCCTGGGTATCGAAAGGTAATTCAAGTCGGGGAAATGGCCACTGAGAAAAATTTGAATGTGGTTGTAGGCCTTCAATCTCGCTATGAAATAGGGCTTAATGAAATGGTCAAGAAAATACATGCTGGTGAGATAGGTGAGATCCTTTCCTTGGATGTGTATTACAATGTCGGCAAGGCGACGGTACATCCCCGAAAACCAAACCAGACAGAACTCGAATATCAAATCAGTAATTGGCATTATTTCAATTGGTTATGGGGTGGTCAATTGGCCGGACAAACCATACACCAAATAGATGTCATTAATTGGATCAAGAAAGATTATCCTATAAAAGCAAACGGAATGGGCGGAAGGGCCATGCTCGAAGGACCGGACCATGGAGAAATTTTTGATCACCACGCTGTGGAATTCGAATATCGAGATGGCACCAAACTTCATGTACAGTGTAGGCAAATGGATAATTGTGCTAATAGAATGGGCTTCAATATTCAAGGCACAAAGGCACGAGTCGATGAGCGGCTGCAGATCATAGCGAACAAGGGTGAAGTACTTTGGCGCTATCGTGATGAAGATGATCCATCAGGGTCACAAATCGAACAAGACGTTTTTGTAGGCGCAATTTTAGGAAAGAGACCTTATGTCAATACTACTGAATACGGTGCTGAAAGTACGATGACGACCATTTTTGGTCGTATGGCGATCGAGTCTGGTCAAATTATTGATCTTTTTAAGGCAAAAGCATCTAATTTAAGTATTGTTCCCTCGGAATTTTCCTGGGATATGAAAATGCCAAATGAACCTTTGGACGATGGAAATTATGTCATCCCAAAACCCGGAATACCGGTTTTATAAATAGTTAATAGTTATAGAAATGAAAAAAACACTTCTCACATTATTTTTTGTTTGCACAGCTCTTATATGTTTTGCTCAAGACACATACAACTTAACTTCGGATAGCAAGTTGACAATAGACGGTACTTCTACGATTCATGATTGGACAGTTACGGCCAATACCATGGAAGGTACTTTAAAAGCTGATGGTATGGCACCAAGGGAAATCGATTTTCAAGTGACCGTTGCCGACATCAAGAGTGAACGCGGTGCAACAATGGACAAAAAAACCCACAATGCGCTGAAATTTGAGTCCAATCCAAAAGTGACCTTCACCTTAAAGGAAGTCAAGAATGAATCTTCGGTTGTAGGCACGTTGAGTATGGCCGGAAAAAAGAAAGAGGTCGAGATTCCCGCCAAGATAGTTGCCTCCGGGAGTGATCTCAAAATTTCTGGAGAATACCCGATTACCTTGCTAGATTGGGATATTGAACCGCCAACGGCGATGTTCGGCCAAGTTATTGTCGGTGATGATATTACCGTGAAATTTGATTTGGTTTTTACGAAAGAATAAGGTCAAACACACCTGAGTCGCTCTACTTCGTCATTGTGTACGATTTGCTTCTAAATCCAAGAGGTCATTGTTTCGAAATTCAGTAAATTTAAAAGCTCGGCAAGAGAAAGCTGATCGTCGGTATGAAACATAAAATTACTTTGTTTGTCATTTTGGGTTTAATAATCACATTGCTCTATGCCTTTAAAACGGGTATTTTTAGTAATCTGTCTGATGACTATGCCGGTATGGAACTTCCTGAAGTGGTGGACTATAATTTTCACATCAAACCCGTACTTTCCGATAATTGTTATACCTGTCACGGCCCAGATGCGAACAAGCGAAAAGCGAACCTTCGATTGGATTTGGAGGAATCCGCTTTTGAGGAATTAAAGGAAAGTCCAGGTCAATACGCATTCGTAGCAGGCAAGCCCAATAGGAGTAAGGCCTATTATCACATAACTGCTGATGACCCTAATGAAATCATGCCGCCAAGCGACTCTAAATTGAGTTTGAATTCTTATGAAAAACGACTGATAAAAAAGTGGATTGAACAAGGGGCAAAATTCGAAAAACATTGGGCCTTTCTTCCTCCCCAGAAAAAAGAATTGCCAAAAGTCGAGACTTCCGACTGGGGGCAAAATGAAATCGATGGTTTTGTTCTTAAAAAGCTTGTGGAAAATAGTATTCAGCCTTCCGAAAGAACATCAAATGAAACCTTGATTCGTAGAATCAGTTTAGACTTGACCGGTCTTCCGCCACAAATCGAACAGGTAAAAGAATTGTTGGCGCTTCCAGGCGAAGAAATTATCCCGAAGGCTATCGACCTATTTTTATCAACTCCGGCATATGGGGAACGAATGACCCAATCTTGGCTTGATCTAGCACGCTATGCAGATTCTCACGGGTATCAAGATGATAGTTATCGAACGATGTGGCCTTGGCGTGATTGGGTAATACACGCTTTCAATAAGAATTTGCCTTATGATGAATTTCTGACTTGGCAGTTGGCCGGTGATCTTTTGCCTAATGCCAATAGCGAGCAGATTTTGGCCACAGGTTTCAATAGAAATCACCCCATAACTCAAGAAGGTGGAGTTATTCAAGAAGAGTATCGAACGAATTATGTTCTAGACCGAACCAATACATTGGGTAAGGGAATTTTAGGACTAACCCTTGAGTGTGCCCGTTGTCATGACCATAAGTATGATGCGATTTCACAGGAAAATTATTTCGAGTTCTTTTCTTTTTTCAATCAAGTCAATGAAAAAGGCCTTCAAATGGATGCTGTTCAGGCCAAAAATCAAAAATTCTTTGCAGATCCGCCATATATTACCTTAACCGCTAATGAGGTCGACGGCATACTAGATTTTGTGAATTTGGATAAGGGAAAGAAAGTAAATGTCATGGTCATGAACGATTCTGCCCCTAGAACCGCGTTCATCTTGAATAGAGGAGAATATGACCAGCCAACGGATTCCGTTATTCCCAATACCCCGGAGATTATTTATCCTTTTTCAGAGGAATTGCCCAGAAATCGATTGGGACTGGCCAAGTGGATTACGGACAAGAATAATCCTTTGACGGCTCGGGTTTATGTCAATAGAATTTGGGGGATGCTTTTCGGTAGCGGACTCGTAGAAACTTCAGAAGATTTTGGAGTACAGGGAAGTTTGCCCACGCATCCTGAATTATTGGATTGGCTAGCCGTTGATTTTATGGAACATGATTGGGATATTCAGTACTTATTGAAAAAAATCATGTTTTCAGCGACCTATCAGCAAAAATCAGAGCTGCGACCCGACCTCATTAAATCCGATTCCGAGAATAAGCTTCTGGCACGTGCCCCACGTTTTCGAATGAGCGGTGAAATGATTCGTGATTATATTCTCGCCACTAGCGGATTATTGAATACCGAAGTCGGTGGACCAAGTGTAAAACCGTATCAACCCCCTGGCCTATGGGCAGAAACGAACGCCGGTGAAAATAGGGGGGTTTTGACAAATTATGTTCAAGATGGCGGCGATGATCTGTATCGTCGTTCTTTGTATACGCTTTGGAAACGCACGTTGCCTCCGCCATCAATGACGATTTTCGATGCGCCGACTCGTGATTTCTGTGAAGTTAGGAGGCAAAAAACGAATACGCCCCTGCAAGCATTGGCCTTGCAAAATGACATTCAGGTATTGGAAGCGGCCCGGGTATTAGCACAACGTACCCTTGCGGATAAAGCGGATGATCCTGATATTGTGAAAAACATGTTCCAGCGCATTTTAGTTCGTTCCCCAAACGAAGAAGAGCTGATGACACTGAACAATTATTATTACGATGCGGTTAAACTATATGTTGATGCTTTTGAGGACGCTAAAAAATTGGTATCCATAGGAGAATATGAGCAATTGGAAGTCGATCCAGCAAAGACGGCTGCTTTAATGCTAACAGCACAGGTGATTTACAATCTAGATGAAACCATTACCAAAGAATGAGCTATGGAAAAGGATAAAAATAAGTCTGAAAACCCATTAAAAGTCAACCGTAGGCATTTTTTCTCGCAGTTAAGTGTCGGCATTGGTTCTTTGGCTTTAGGGTCGTTGTTGATTCCTGATTTGTTTAAGGGCACAACCGAAAATCCATTGTCACAGCCTTTGGGTATTCCTCATTATGCTCCCAAGGCCAAACGCATTATCTACTTATTTCAAGCTGGCGCCCCTTCTCAACTCGAAACCTTTGACTACAAACCCATTTTAAGAAAACGCATGGGTGAAGATCTGCCCGAAAGTATTCGAAAAGGGCAACGCTTAACGAATATGACGGCAAATCAAGATAAGTTTCCCTTGATGCCACCAAAAGTGGGTTTCAAACAACATGGAGAAAGCCAGACTTGGATAAGTGATTTCTTTCCGCATATAGCAAAAATCGCCGATGATATTACAGTGGTGAGAAGTATGCATACCGAAGCTATAAATCACGATCCGGCAATTACCTTTTTACAAACAGGAAGTCAGATTTCAGGTCGACCCAGTATGGGTTCTTGGTTAAGCTATGGCCTTGGAAGTGAAAATAAAAACCTTCCTTCTTTTGTGGTATTGACGTCAAGAGGTAAAGGCAATAGCCAAGGCCTGTACTCAAAGCTATGGTCTAGTGGATTTCTAGATTCAAAGCACCAAGGCGTTCTTTTACGTTCGGGCAAGGACCCAGTTTTATATCTAAATGATCCTGAGGGACTTTCGCGTTCCGACAAACGTCATTTGTTGGATCATGTGTCTTCCTTGAACAAATTACATCATGTGGAAACTGGGGATGATGAAATTGAATCGCGAATCGCACAATATGAAATGGCCTATCGCATGCAAATGTCCGTGCCCGATGTGATGGATATTTCAAAAGAACCGCAGTCCATTATCGATTTGTACGGAGAAGGTTGCCAAGTTCCCGGTACCTATGCGGCCAATGCACTGCAAGCCAGAAGATTGGCGGAAAATGGTGTTCGATTCATTCAATTATACCACCAGGGTTGGGACCAACACGGTAATCTGCACAATGAAATGGCCGGGCAGGCCAAAGATGTAGATCAGGCATCAGCGGCATTAGTGCTCGATCTAAAACAACGCGGTATGTTAGATGATACTTTAGTTGTTTGGGGCGGCGAGTTCGGGAGAGGTAATTATGCCCAAGGCAAATTTGATCCTGAAAACTATGGCCGTGATCATCACCCAAAAGCCTTTAGTATCTGGATGGCCGGAGGCGGTATTAAACCCGGACTTAATTACGGACAGACCGATGAATTCGGATATAATGTAGTTGAAAACCCCGTGCACATCAATGATTTTCATGCCACCCTGATGCATACCATGGGCTTGGACCATGAACAACTTATTTATAAATATCAAGGACGCCGTTTTCGATTGACCGATGTAGCGGGTAATGTCATCAAAGATCTTCTAGCATAGCGAATGACGGTAATCACTAAAATCAAATGGGTCGATTATGTCGTTTTTGGCCTCTCGCTATTTCTGATTTTTTGTCTTGTCTTCGATTCGTACATTGAACTTCCTAGATTAATCGCTTGGTTAGGCCGCTGGCATCCCTTGGTATTGCATTTTCCTATTGTACTCTTGTTGCTTTGTGTTTTCTTGGGATTGACCAATAAGAAGATACCCAAACTACTTTTGACCCTTGCCGTCATTTTTGCATTAGTGACGGCGATATCGGGATTTTTTCTAGGGAAGGAAACGGGCGTCAAAGGGGAGTTATTATTTTGGCACCAATGGTTAGGTGGGGGATTGGCCCTTTTGGCCGCAATATGGTACTGGTTGGATGGGGTATCCATTGAAAATAAGATTTTAACCAAAATTCTTCAAGTAGCCATCATAGGTTTGGTTTTTTTTACGGGACACTATGGGGGAATGGTCACCCATGGAGAAGATTTTTTGGCACTTCCTTTGGAAAAGCGGGAGGAAAAAATTCCTGAAAATCCCCTGATTTATAAGGATGTAGTTGGCCGTATTTTGGATAAAAAATGCGTTTCCTGCCATAATCCGAATAAAAAGAAAGGAGAATTGTTGATGACTTCTTTGAATGAGCTTCTGGCAGGAGGAGAGGTTGGGAATACCATTATTCCTGGAAACCCTCAAGAAAGTGAACTTATAAGACGGATACATCTTCCTATCGAAGATGGGGATCATATGCCCCCCGATGGTAAAAAGCCTTTGGATGCAAATGAAATTCAAATTCTAGAGCAATGGATTGCTAAGGGTGCTTCGGACACCTTGCGATTGCAGCATTTGGAAGCGTCGGAACCCTTAGCTGGACTAATACGGAATTTGATGCAGCCAGATCCTAATGAAAAATGGGTAAGGCTTCCAAAAGTGGCGGATAGTACCATACTTAGATGGAGTTCTGATTATTTGACGATACGTCGTATTGCAGGAGGAGTCAATGCCCTGAGTGTCAATTTGTATAAATCGCCTGCCTACGAGGCTAAACAGCTGACTGACTTAAAGTTCATCAGTGAGAACATTGTTCAGATGGACATCAGCGGAATTCCCATTGGTCAAGAAGAAATGAACCTAGTCGCATCTTGTCCGAACTTAGAATGGTTGGAGATAGATCAAACCCCAATCTCCGATAATGAATTGGATACTTTGAAAGTGTTGTCCGATTTGAAAATACTAAAGATCTATAGCACGGCGATTAGTGATAAAAGCATTCCTGTTTTCAAAAAACTAAAAGGCTTACAAAAACTGTATTTATGGAATACCAAAATTTCCAGCAATGCTTTGAACGAATTAAAGAATGCGAATCCGACTTTGAAAATTGACTCCGGAATTGATGAAGAACTTCAGAATACTTTCGTCAAACAGGATTCCCTTTCAAAAAACTGAACTATATTTAAACAGGTAAAATTTAGAAGTACTCGAAAATGAAATTCGATCTGACAGGAAAAACAGCGATTGTCACGGGAGGTGGCAGCGGAATTGGTAGGGCAATTGCAAGGGCCCTAGCCGGTAACGGAGCTCAAGTACATATTTTTGACTTGAAAGAAGAAGAAGCACTCCATGTGGTTGCCGAGATTTCGGGCGAAGGCGGTTTGGCATTTGCCCACTCATGCAATGTAGCGAGTCAGAATGAGGTGAAGCAAAATGTGAAATCGATTGCGAAAGATTCTTCCATTGATATTTTAATAAACAACGCAGGAATTGCGCATATCGGAAATGTAGAAAAAACTACGGAATCCGATATGGATAAAGTGTATCAAGTAAACGTCAAAGGAGTTTATAACTGCATCAATGCAGTGATTCCGTACATGAAAAAAAAGGGCGGGGTAATTTTAAATATGGCCTCTATTGGCGCCTCGGTTGGAATTCGAGATCGATTTGCATATAGTATGTCTAAGGGAGCGGTGCTCACAATGACCTATTCCGTGGCAAAAGACTATTTGGATTGTAACATTCGCTGTAACAGTATTTCGCCGGGTCGTGTGCATACCCCTTTTGTCGATGGTTATCTTAAGGATAATTTTCCCGGGGAAGAAGAAAAAATGTTCGAAAAACTTTCAAAAACACAGCCCATAGGACGTATGGGAACCCCAGATGAGGTCGCGAATTTGGCACTGTATCTCAGTTCGGATGAAGCATCTTTTGCTACGGGAACGGACTATCCAATTGATGGGGGCTTTCTTAAATTAAATGGAGACTGATCTTTTGGAAATTTAAATGTAAATACAGTCAAAATAGATATAAAATGGATTCCCGAATACGCGGGAATAGAACTTAAAGTTTTTATTGATGAAATTAATAAGATTCGGGGAAATAGGAAATGAAAAGCCAGGTATACAGCAAAATGACGGAACCCGATTGGATGTCTCCGGTTTTGGTCAAGATTATGATGAAGATTTCTTTGGTGGCGATGGAATATCAAGATTAAAAACTTGGCTAAATTCAAATGCGGATAGCTGCCCAAGAGTTTCAGAAACTACTCGATTGGGCGCGCCTTTATGTAGACCTTCAAAAATTGTATGTATTGGTTTGAATTATGCGAAGCATGCACATGAAGCCGGTATGCAGATACCAAAAGAACCCGTTCTTTTTTTCAAAGCGACCTCGGCGATCGTTGGACCTAATGATGATGTGGTGATTCCCAAAGGAAGTGAAAAAACAGATTGGGAAGTAGAATTGGCCGTGGTAATAGGTAAGAAGGCTTCCTATGTTTCAGAGGCCGATGCCATGAATCATGTAGCGGGTTATGTATTACACAATGATTATAGCGAACGTGCGTTTCAAATTGAACGAGAAGGGCAGTGGGTGAAAGGCAAAAGTTGTGATACCTTTGCCCCCTTGGGGCCTTTTATCGCAACTGCAGATGAAATAAAAAATCCACATGACCTTAATCTTTGGCTCAATGTCAATGGCGAGCAATTACAAAACAGTAATACTTCTGATTTTGTATTCAATATTCCTGAATCTATCAGCTATATAAGTCAATTTATGACATTGCTTCCTGGCGATGTTATTTCTACAGGAACCCCTTTTGGAGTTGGATTGGGATTTAACCCTCCAAGATATTTAAATCCTGGTGATGTGGTTGAGTTGGGCATTGACGGATTGGGAAGTTCAAGACAAGTCGCTAAGGCATACGATTAAATTTTATGCTATCTGATTTTTGCTCGTTTTAAGCGCAATAGAAACTATAATTTTTACTAAGTTTGCACCCACATTTGAAAAATGGTGGCATAGCTCAGCTGGATAGAGCACCTGCCTTCTAAGCAGGCGGTCCTAGGTTCGAATCCTAGTGCCATCACTTCACTCAAGAATCCACGCCAATTTTGGCGTGGTTCTTTGTTTTATGGAAAGATCGAACTCGTTCGAAATCTTGACATAAAACAAAGAACTAAGGCGATAACCCGTGGTTTGTTATTTGCACGATCGATTCGCCTAGGACCACTGATAGGTAACCCTAGTGCAATGACTACACTCAAAACCCATACCTGTAATTTAGTCCTAAGCTTTTATTTCTTACTTTGGCTCCCATACAAGCACAATAACTTTTCTCAGTCATGAAATATATATCTCAAAGAGGTTTAGTCGTTTTTTTAGCTTTAACCCTATGTTGCTTTCAAGGCGCAAATGGTCAACCAGAGCAAACACCCGAAAGAAGTCATCAAGATTTGGTTTCCTTTTTTAAGGCATGGAGAGTCTTTGAAAAACCTCACCTGCGTGAAGGAGCTCCAGATTACACGAAAGAGACCTTCAAAAATCGACAGCCAAAATTCGAAGCACTACAAGCACGTTTTAAGACAATTGATACTTCGGGCTGGTCCATTAATAATAAGGTCGATTGGTATATTGTGAAGGCGGAAATGAATGGGTATGATTTTAACAATCGCATATTAAAACCATGGGAACGCGATCCGGCGTTTTACACCTCACTTTGGATGGCACGCAGCGATGTACCGGCACATGAGGGTCCAACCCATCATATGACCACCGAGCTTTGGACCTTTGCTTTTCCGTTAAGCAAAGAAAAAAGAACCGAACTTTTAGAAGACTTAGCTGTAATTCCGGCATTGAATGCGCAAGCAAAGCTCAACCTGACAGGGAACGCAAAAGAGCTTTGGATTGCTGGTATTCGAACGATTCGAAATCAGAGCGAAGAGTTGAAGACCATTTTAAATTTAGCCGGGGTACCTAAGGATAAGAAATTGGTCAAGGCCGTTGAAGCTGCGATTGCTTCCACAGATGATTTGGTGGTTTGGCTTGAAGCGGAAGCCAAAACCAAAACAGGGTCTTCGGGGATTGGAAAGGAAAACTATACTTGGTATCTACAAAATGTGCATTTGGTTCCATTGACCTGGGAAGATGAGGTCATGATTTTAAAACGTGAACTTGCCCGAGCATGGGCCTCTTTGAAACTAGAAGAACACCGGAATCGAAACTTACCCGAACTAAGCGCGGCAACATCACCTGAAGATTATCTGCTAAGGGCCGATAAGGCTACAAGAAGCCTAATGGATTTTTTAAGAGACCAAGAGATAGTTACTGTGAAGGACTATTTCGAACCTGCCATTCGAGAGCATTTGGGTGCTTTTGTCCCTGAAGATAAGCGCAATTTTTTCTGGATTACGGCCCACTTCGATCAACGCCCACTATATTCACATTTTTATCACTGGTTTGAATTGGCACGAATGGATTTGGAACCCAACAAAAGTGAGATTCGCAAAGGTCCGCTTTTGTACAATATTTTTGATTCACGAAACGAAGGCACAGCTACTGCTGTTGAAGAGATGTTCATGCAGGCTGGTTTGTATGATGACAATCCGCGCGTAAAAGAGATCGTATATATCATGATTGCCCAACGTGCCGCAAGAGGTTTGGGGTCGTTATATGCCCATGCCAATGAGATGACCATGGAAGAAGCAGGCGGCATCCATTCAGAGTATACCCCAAGGGGCTGGATGAAAACGGAAAAAGAATTGCTTTTATTCGAACAGCATCTGTATATGAGGCAACCGGGTTATGGCAGCAGCTACATCACAGGAAAGTATCTATTGGAAAGTGCCATGATGGATTTCGCGAAAATGAAGGAAATGAAAAACGAAGCTTTTAAGGTCATTGATTTTTTCGATCAATTGAATGCCGCTGGCAATATTCCAATTTCACTGGGGCACTGGCAGATGACCGGCAAAAATGAGCATTTACGGACAATGGAAAAGTAAGCCTTGTACATCGTTTATTCTTTGGGTTCTTTATTTCGAATCACCTTTTCTAGGGTATTTCCATCTCCATCCAAAAAATGGGTCTCGAAATCGGAGTCATTCACCCAACCGGCTTTTGTTTCCTCCCCGGCCATATAACGACCATAAAAATCAGCATTTCTGGTAAAGGGATGCTGTTCATACAAATGCCCATAACCTTTCATTCGCAAATCGTCTTGTTCAAGCAATTTCGACTCCATTTCTATTCTTAGTTCATTTTTTAATATCGCGTACTTGGCATCTTTTTCCAAATTCAGGATGCAGAATGGGTCATGGGTAATGTTGTATAATTCTTCTGTAACCCTTTTGCCAAAATTTAATTTCCAGTAGGTTTTATTTTCATCGGTTCTTCTTAGCCTCAAGATTTCACTTTTTGTCGGGCTCGCATCTGTATTCAGATAACCGGTTTCAGGATTTCCAGATGGCCAACGATCGGTTTCATAGTTTTTGATGTAAAGCATACTGTCTTTGTACATACCTCGGATGGGATAGCCTGCATCATTGGGCCTTCCTGTATCATGCCGTTCTTTACCCCCCAAAACATAATTCCGTTCCGGTTCTATTTGACCTGATTTTTCAGAAACGATAATATTCATTAGGCTTTTTCCTGTGGCAGGATGCATACCTGACGCTATCCAATCGATTCCGGCTGCATCCAAAAAAGTGGGTGCCAAGTCAATGAAACTGATATAATCATTGACCACTTTTGATTTTGATTTCCCTTTCCATAACAATGCCATAGGAATGTGATTCGCATTCTCGTATTGATTGCCTTTTACTCTGGGGAAAGGCATGCCGTGATCTGAGGTGACCACTACTATCGTATTTTCCAAGAGATTACGGGTTCTTAGGGTTTCCAAGACCTTTACAATATGCTTGTCCGTATCCTCTATTTCATACCCATAATCAAGCAAATCATTGCGGGTGATTTCATTGTCGGGCCAATAGGGAGGAAATTTCGTGATCATATCGGTGGTCTTGCCCGCCAATCGTGCACCACTACCATACTCGTATCCACGATGCGGTTCTATGGTACCCAACCAAAAACTCCAAGGACTATCTTTTGGGGCTTGGTCTAAAAAATCTTCGAAATTGGCACTGTAATCGTTGTTGCCAATTCCGCTGGTTGCAGGTTTGAGGGTCTTCTCATTATAAGCAGATCCCATCACCTCTCTTTGACTTCCATCTGCAGTTAGCGTGAGTGCCGGACCATAGCCTTTACCTGTATGCCCGGTCGTATACCCATGCTCTAAAAGAACTTCTTGATAGGTCTTGAACTTTGAAGGAAAGTAGATGACGTGATTGGCGGCAGCATCTAACTGCCATGAATTACGACCGGTTATGATCGCTGCCCTTGATGGAGCGCATTTTGCATTCGGAGTATAGGCTTTATTGAATAATATGCCTTCTTTGGCAACAAGGTCAAAGCCCGGAGTGTTTACATAACTACTGCCGTAGGCCGACATATCTAGACCGGCATCGTCGAACATAATGACCAAGATATTAGGACGTTTTTCCTCTTGGGAAATGGCAAGATGAACATTGAATACTAAAAAAACCGGAACGAGATATTTGATGTTCATAAGGCGAGCGTGCTAAAGGATATCATGATGTACAAGACAATAATAATGACAGCTGCCGAGGCAACAATATCCCAAATGTTATAACTTGATTTATTAGCGTTTTTCTGTTCGTCGGTAACTGTTCCGAAGGTCAAGCCCGCCAACTGTGTTTCCGAAGGGGCAGGGTAGAACATGCTGACCACTATGGCAATGGCAATACACATCGCGAAAAAGTAGGCTCCGAATACCAACCAATTAATATCCGCAATATTGAAAAGAAAACTACCCTCGGCAAAACTGGATTTTAAGATTTCCAAGGTCAATTTTGTAAAACCGATGATAAAACCGCCAATTAAGGTAGCAATAGCGCCGTTGGCATTGATTCTTTTATAAAAAATCCCTAATAAGAATACCGCGGCAATCGGAGGCGAGATATAGGCTTGTACATTTTGCAGGTATTCGTAAAGGCCATCCGATAATGTGGTTATGATTGGGATCCAAAGTAATCCCAGCCCTACTACAAAGAAAGTTGCAATTTGTCCTGTTTTGACCAGCTCGGCTTCTGGTTTGTTGGGCTTTAATTTTTTATAGATATCCAAGGTAAAAAGGGTAGAGCAAGAGTTGAATACCGAAGCCAAAGAACTCATCAGCGCCGCCAATAAACCAGCCGCCACCAAACCTCTCAAACCCGAAGGCATGATATTGCTCATCAAAACAGGGAAGGCCTCATCAGGACTATCCCAATCCAGTTTCCCTTGCATTTTCAATCCCAAGGCGATAACCCCTGGAATCAAAAATAAGAATACAGGCATTAGTTTCAGAAGCGCTCCGAAAATACTACCACGCCGTCCCTCTTTGATATTTTTTGCTGCCAACACCCGTTGTACAATGACCTGATCGGTACACCAATACCAAATACCGACTACAGTACTCGTTATGAACAATGGCAACCACGGATAATCAGGATCGGAATTGGGCCTCCACATGTTAAAGTAGTCGGCGCCCACAGTTGCTTTAAGTTCTGTCCATCCTCCTACGGCGTCCAGGCCTAAAAAAGTGAGAATACCGGCACCCAGAACTAAAACAATAGCTTGAATGGTTTCGGTATATACCACGGCCCGCATTCCTCCTAAAACCGTATAGAGTCCTGTCAATACAACCGTAGCTACGGCCCCAATCCAAAAGGGAATACCCAATAATGCCGAAACTACAACGCCACCGGCATAAATGGTTACCGAAACTTTAGTCAAGATATAAGCAATTAAAGAAATGACGGAAAGCACCCATCTCGAACGCGCATCAAAACGTTTTTCTAAAAATTCGGGCATTGTAAAAACACCACTGCGCGCATAAAAGGGCAGAAAGACCCACCCTAACATTAGAACTATCCATGCATGTAGTTCGTAAATAAGCAAGGGCATTTTATCTCCTGCGCCATTTCCTGCCAAACCAACTACATGTTCAGAGCCGATATTGGAAGCGAAAATGGATGCCCCGACCATGAACCATCCAATATTTCGTCCGGCCAGAAAATAGTCTTCGGTATTTTGCTGTTTTTGTTTGATGACCCACCAGGCAACGCCAAGCAGTATTATAAAATAAAGAGTGATGACCACCCAGTCAAAAGTGTCCAATCCTTTCATGAATTTAAGTTTAGTATGGCAATTGGTTTAAAGATAACCGTTTTGTGTTTATAGACAACTAATGGCAAAAGGATGAACAAGCCGGAGCAAACACTTTGTTTAATGATTAGAAAAAATTAATAAACAATTAACAATGGTTGCATATGCAACCATTTTATTTTTAGTTAGTTTCGCACGGTGAAATCTAAAAAGATTGTTATCGATTTTGAGAGGTCTATAGGTCCATGGTTGGGAAGAACCATGAAACTAGTCGATTATCATATGAAAGAATCGTTTGCAAAGGAAGGGTTGGAGTTGAGTAAAGAGCAGATGGTCGTAGTTAAGACATTAGATGCGGAGGTTGGGGTGAGTGAGTGTGTGTGTGGATCGGTGGGG
>JARFRH010000006.1 GCA_029287355.1 Maribacter sp.
ATTCCCAAAAGCAAGGGACCGCATGAAATCATCCATAATTTTGAACGACGAAGCATTAGGCTTTGCCGACCCCGATTTTTGGGGTGAGTACAATATCATCGAACCGGAAAAATCAATTGAGTCGGCCATCAAAAAAATACGTCGACAGCTGCGCAGAGCAAGAAATAATAGCGGCACTTCGGCTCCATAATTAGTAAAAGTAGTTAAATAAAAAGGCCACCTTAAGAAGAAGATGGCCTTTTTTTGGGGGAATTTTTTTGATTTACTTTGGCATTACAACCGTATCGATTGCATGAATAACACCATTGCTGGCCGCTACATCTGCAATAACAACAGTAGCCATACCGCCTTTGGCATCAGTTAACATCACTTTTCCATCTTTCAGAGAAAGGCCGATTTCATTACCCTGAACCGTTTTTACCTTGAACATTCCGTTGTTGGCATTAATCGCCTCAATAACGGCTGCCGCTTCGAATTTTCCAGCTACAACGTGGTACGTCAATAGTCCTGACAAATCGTTTTTGCTAGCTGGCATCAGTAAACTTGACACTGTACCATCCGGTAATTTCGCGAACGCATCGTTGGTAGGAGCAAATACGGTAAAAGGTCCTTCAGAACTTAATGTTTCCACCAAGCCGGCAGTTTGTACCGCAGTAACCAAGGTGGAGAAGTTCTCATTGCCTGCAGCAACCCCTACAATGTTTTCTGATTGTGCAAAAGTGAATGCTCCTGCGAAAAGTAGTGCGGAAGCCAAAATAGTTTTAATCTTTTTCATAATGTATGTTTTTAAATTTCCTCAAAAGTAAGCTGAAAGAAAACGGTAGTATCATAATTTTTGTTTAAATTTTTAATAAAAAGGTTAAACAAATAATAAAATTCAGATTAAACCGGTTTTCAGGGAAACACAATTCACCTAAATCGGGTTTTACAAAAAGTACTGCCTTTCCGATATTGGAATCAAATTCAATATGTAAGGCTGCTGAGTCTCGTAATAGCCCTGATAATTCGATAAATCGCTTGTGAAATCATAACGATTTCACAAGCACCCAAATAATCAGCGATATCGTATGGAAAACGGATTGCCAAAATTTCAACCCTTAGCTTTGAATGCCAACGATTTCTACAATTTCTATGTGGATGAAAATGATTATGTAATGGTATTAAAGGCCAAAGAAGACATCTAAATTATTATATAAAGTAAAAAACTACCGGTAAAGGGCATTTTTTGTTTAGTTTTTTAATTCGCAACCTCACTGAAGAATTTTAAACGATAGAGTCGTAACTCTTCATCTTCATAATCGCCATCGAATTCCTCCATGGCATCTTCGAGATCATCGGTCTCCGCCTCTAAAAAGTACTCATGAATTTCTTCTTGTTGATCGTCGTCAAGTACTTCATCGATCCAATAGCCCAGATTCAGTTTTGTGCCGCTGAAAACAATTTGTTCCATCTCTTTGATCAATTCGGGAATTTCCAATCCCTTTGCGGAAGCAATATCATCCAATGGTAGCTTGCGGTCTACATTTTGAATGATATATAGTTTTAAAGCGGAATTTGCACCGGTACTTTTTACGACAAGGTCATCGGGTCTTAGAATATCATTTTCCTCAACATAATTTTGAATGAACTCGATAAAGGGCTTGCCATACTTTTTGGCCTTCCCCTCTCCTACTCCGTTGATATTGAGCAACTCTTCTATCGAAATGGGATATTTGAGGGCCATATCATCTAGTGATGGATCTTGAAACACCACATAAGGAGGCACATCCATTTTTTTAGATTGGGCCTTTCTAAGGTCTTTGAGCTGCTTGAGTAAGGCATCATCGACAACACCGCCTTTTGAGGCACTCACAATGGCATCACTACTAGCCTTATTGTAGACATGATCTTTGGTCATCATGAAAGACTGAGGACTTTTTAAAAACGCCTCTCCTTTATTGGTAACCCTTAATATTCCGTATTGCTCGATTTCCTTTTTCAAATATCCTGCTACTAAAACCTGCCTGATTAAGGCCATCCAATAACTTTTGTCCATTGCGGAACCAATGCCGAAGAAAGGCTTTTCATTGGTTTTATGTGAAGAAATCAAGGCATTGCTCTGCCCGATCAACGTATTTACGACTTCCTTCGATTTGAATTTTTCAGCAGTCCCTTGAACTACTTGAATCAACTTAAGTACGTTGTCTTTGGCTTCCTCCCTTGGTTTAGGGTTTCTGGTATTATCATCCATATCGGCACCTTCCCCGTTGACTTCATCAAACTTTTCCCCAAAATAATGCAACATGAACTTTCTTCGTGACATTGATGTTTCTGCATAGGCTACAACTTCTTGCAAGAGTGCATTACCTATTTCCTGTTCTGCCACAGGTTTGTTCGACATGAATTTTTCCAGCTTTTCGATATCCTTGTATGAATAAAAAGCAAGACAGTGCCCTTCTCCATCATCTCTACCCGCACGACCTGTTTCTTGGTAATAGCTTTCAATGCTTTTAGGAATATCGTGGTGTATGACAAAACGCACATCAGGCTTGTCAATGCCCATGCCGAAAGCGATGGTGGCCACTACCACATCAACATCCTCCATCAAGAACATATCTTGGTACTTTGACCTCGTTTTCGCATCGAAACCTGCGTGATAGGGCACGGCACTTACACCATTTACCTGAAGTACTTGAGCCAGTTCTTGAACTCTTTTCCTGCTCAGGCAATATATAATACCCGACTTACCGGCATTTTGTTTTACAAAACGAATGATATCAGCATCAACATTATCTGTTTTGGTGCGCACCTCATAATAAAGGTTAGGCCGATTAAATGAAGCCTTGAAAACCTTAGAATCCGTGATTCCTAAGTTTTTGATGATGTCTTCTTGTACCTTGGGGGTTGCCGTAGCCGTCAATCCAATAATGGGTATGTTGTCTCCCAAGCGATTTACAATATTCTTTAAGTTACGATACTCAGGCCTGAAATCATGGCCCCATTCAGAAATACAATGTGCTTCGTCAACAGCAACAAATGAAACCTTGACCGTTCTTAAGAATTCAACATACTCTTCCTTGGTCAGTGATTCAGGAGCAACATATAACAACTTAGTAATTCCATTCGTAATATCTTCCTTTACCTGTTTGACCTCGGCCTTGTTCAGGGAAGAATTCAAAACATGAGCAATTCCTTGCTCAGAGGAAATACCTCTAATGGCATCCACCTGGTTTTTCATCAATGCTATTAAGGGGGATACTACTATTGCCGTGCCCTCTTGCATCAATGCTGGAAGCTGATAGCAAAGTGATTTACCACCACCTGTTGGCATTATCACAAAAGTATTTTTCCCTTGAACGATATTTGATATCACACCTTCTTGAAGACCTTTGAATTCGGAAAATCCAAAATATTTTTTTAACGAAGCGTGTAAATCCAGTTCACTCAAAACCAAACCTTGTTTTTCCATCTTGCACTAATTACATCGGGGGTTTAAAATACTATTGCAATTTAAGGTACGGATTTCTAAGCTGTTACGCCAATATATCCATGGAATTAATTTAAAAACAATACATAAGAGTAAGTTTATGTAAATTTGCAATCTTAAATATATGACATTCTTTTAGGAATGCAATCCCTAATTTAAATTATACTTTGAGCAATACCCATGCCATACTTGATTTAGCCAAGAAAACCATAAAAAAAGAGGCTGATGCGGTTCACAATCTATCGTCATTGGTGTCCGAAGATTTTGCCCATGCGGTTACCTGCATTATCGCATCAAAAGGAAGAGTCGTGATTTCTGGCATTGGAAAGAGCGCCATTATCGCCGCTAAAATAGTTTCTACCTTGAATTCTACCGGCACCCCAGCCATTTTCATGCATGCAGCGGACGCTATTCATGGTGATTTAGGTACAATTCAAGAAAATGATGTCGTCATCTGTATTTCAAAAAGTGGCGGCACTCCTGAAATAAAAATGTTGGTTCCGTTGATTAAAAGAGGAACTAATACTCTAATTGGCATGACCGGTAATACAGATTCCTTTTTGGCACAGCAAGCCGACTTTGTATTGAACACCTATGTCGATGAAGAAGCATGCCCAAACAATCTTGCGCCAACAACAAGTACGACCGCGCAATTAGTCTTGGGTGATGCGCTGGCCATATGTCTTCTCGAACTGAAAGGATTCAGTAGTTCTGACTTCGCCAAATACCACCCTGGTGGTACATTGGGGAAACGATTGTACTTAAGAGTCGAAGATATTGTGAGTGCAAATCAAAGACCACAAGTGAACGTAGAGACGGATGTGAAGAACGTTATCGTCGAAATCTCCGAAAAAATGTTAGGGGTAACTGCTGTTATACAAAATGATGAAATCGTGGGAGTCGTTACCGATGGCGACCTTCGCCGAATGCTCAACAAATATGACAGTATTAATGGGCTTACCGCAAAAGATATCATGACCTCTAATCCAAAAACAATAGCTACCGAGGTACTGGCCGTCCGTGCTTTGGAATTAATGCAAGAGAAAGGCATTTCGCAATTGATCGCTGTAAAAGGAAAAAAATATAAGGGTATTGTACATTTGCACAATCTAATCAACGAAGGTATTCTATAATGGCAAAAAAAATCGCTACCCCAGCAGATGAAATGTCTTTTTTAGACCATCTAGAAGAATTAAGATGGCATCTGATTCGCTCTACATTAGCTATTGTAATTATTGGCAGTGTGGCTTTTTTAATGCGTGAATTTATTTTTGACACGATTCTTTTTGGTCCCAAAAAAATGGATTTTCCAACCTATAGGCTTTTTTGTAAAGTGGGTACTTTTATAGGTATTGATTCAGATTTCTGTGCAGATGAACTTCCGTTTACCATTCAAAGCCGCTTAATGGCCGGTCAGTTTTCAGCTCATATCTGGACTTCCATTTGGGCCGGTTTCATTGTTGGCTTTCCCTATGTACTTTACGAAATGTGGAACTTTATTAGCCCAGGCCTGCATGAAAATGAACGTAAACACTCCAAGGGTTTCATTTTTACTGCTTCCATGTTATTCTTTATGGGTGCCCTGTTCGGGTATTATGTTGTCGCTCCATTATCGATAAACTTTTTGGGTACGTATCAGGTGAGCAAAGAAGTCACCAATGAGTTTGATTTGGCATCATATGTGGCTACCGTAAGAACTTCGGTCATTGCCTGTGGGATTATTTTCGAACTCCCCATCATCGTTTATTTCTTGACCAAAGTAGGCTTGGTGACCCCCGAAATTTTAAGAAAATATCGAAAAATATCCTTGGTTGTCGTTTTGATTTTGGCAGCGGTAATAACACCCCCGGATATAGCGAGTCAAGTGGTTGTTGCGCTACCCATATTGGTATTGTATCAAATCAGTATTTTTATTTCCAAGAGAGTACTAAAGAATGAGGCTAAGAAAGAAGCAAAATTGGCCGCAGAACGTGCCAAAAAAAGTTAAAAAAGAGTTCTTTAGATATCCCCCTTGTTTTATAGGTTAGATTTGAACTAATGAAGTTACGAGCAGAAAATATCATGAAAGCCTATCGAGGGCGAAGGGTAGTCAAAGGAATCTCCTTAGAAGTGAACCAAGGTGAAATCGTTGGCCTTCTTGGTCCTAATGGTGCAGGCAAAACTACTTCTTTCTATATGATCGTAGGGCTTGTCAAACCCAACGGTGGGAAGATATTCTTGGACGATATGGAGATTACTAAATTTCCGATGTACAAAAGGGCCCAGAACGGCATCGGCTATTTAGCACAAGAAGCTTCTGTTTTTCGAAAATTGAGCATCGAAGATAACATTTTGAGTGTATTGCAGCTCACAAAGATGAGTAAGAAGGAGCAAGAAATGAAAATGGACTCGCTCATTGAAGAATTCGGCTTGGGGCACATACGTAAAAGCAGAGGAGACTTGCTCTCTGGGGGTGAACGACGCCGTACGGAAATTGCCAGAGCACTGGCTACTGACCCCAAGTTCATTCTCTTAGATGAACCATTTGCTGGTGTTGACCCCGTTGCAGTGGAAGATATTCAACGTATTGTAGCCCAATTGAAAAACAAGAACATCGGGATCCTCATTACAGATCATAATGTTCAAGAAACCTTGGCCATTACAGAACGTTCTTACCTGATGTTTGAAGGAGGTATTTTGAAATCAGGTCACCCCGAAGATTTGGCTGCAGACGAAATGGTACGCAAAGTCTATTTAGGGCAGAATTTTGAACTTCGAAAAAAGAAGTTGGATTTTTAGCTCCTCCTAGTTCTCAACCTAGCAAGAGGGTTCTCTTTCCAAAACACTAAAATCAATCCGACGAAAATAAAAGGTAAACTTAACCATTGCCCCATATTCAAAGTCATTGAATCTTCATAACCAACTTGATTCTCCTTGTAGAACTCGATAATAAAACGGGCGGAGAATAGAAGCTGTCTCTTATA
>JARFRH010000056.1 GCA_029287355.1 Maribacter sp.
TAGGTTCACATGGAAACAAACATTGGTCAGCTCAAAGAAATATTAATACACCGATTGGTAGATCAAGGAATGGGACCGAACATGATTCCGGGTTTCATCAGGAGTTTGGCCAACACTTTCACATATCATCCTCACATGAACTTTCAGCTAGCAAACGATCGAATGCAACAAATGGGCTGGGGCGATTTTGAATTGAACTACTTTACATATCGGCTGGCACTAGAGTGTCTGGAGGCATGTGGTTTAAATAAATCGGAGTATAAATCAGCTCAATGGTTTGAAAACAATTTTATGCTAAATTCGGATTCCACTACCATTAAGAATCAAATTTAAGGATTCAACATTTTCTGCCCTGCCGTTCTCCATTCTGTCTCAAAATCCTTTGATGTGAATCCATCAATTTCTGGAAACGCTATTTGTAATTTCTTGATACTAAATACTTCGATAATGCTATTGTTGATCATCGCATGCATATCAAGGTAATTTTAAACTTGGATCTTCTCGTTCTCCATACCTACCTTTCATTAAGCTTCGTTACAAAATTCTCAATTGCCGACGCAACAAAAACCGGGGTATCCTCGGTGACATGATGGGTGGCGTTTTTGCACATTACAATCTCGCAGTTTGGGTACCATCCTTCCCAAAATGGTTTTACACCTTCGTTAAACTCGGTGTCATATTCAGCTAAGACGACCAACATCGGTGTATCGAGCCCTTTTGTCTCTTGGGAAAAGTCGGTGTTGTTCCACATTTTGAAGTAGGCAATTTTCACTTCCGTTATTGAGCTTTCCCAAGCTCTGTTTGTTCTGAAATCGGCGTATTTTTTCGAAAACATGGGAATAGAAGTTCTAAAGTAATCATACATGGCTTTTCGGTCGGAAACCACCCCGACAACAAATTCAGAAAATTCTTGGTCTAATTGTAAACCGGTTGCGGGTACAGGCGTGAGTGCAACAACAGACTTTACTCGATCCTTCGCATCAACAGCCGCGCGCTGAACAACCATCCCTGTCATGGAATGACCAACAAGATGAAATCGATCCCATTCCAGGTGATCCGCTAAAGCGATGACATCTCCGGCAACCTCATTGGCAGTGTATTCGCCGATTATATCTGCTGATTCGCCGTATCCTCTTACGTCCGCAAATACATAGGTAAAGGCATCCTTATCTAAGTAAGGCCACATCGGCTCGTATTCTTTGCGATTATCCCAAAAATTGTGAATAGCAATGATTTTTTCAGGACCATTTCCCAGCAAGGAATGTCTAAGGATTTCTTGTTCAGATGCAGTCATATTTATTATCTCCTTTTTCTAACATTTAAGCTTTTTTTAAATCCAGGAATCTAATGGACTAATTCAACCATCAAAAAAACTATAATTTCAAATACAAAAGCGATATCATCACCTGATACACATTTAATATCCCATAAATTTGCTTAATTCAACGCTTAAACACTAGTTTTTAGCATCCCATTAATTCCCATCATTTTTCATTCCACACAAGTGCAAATTCTTGAAGCTCAACCCATAGTAAACCTCTGTGCGCGTCCCTTTAAATACTTCCGCTTTCCACCTTTTACATGCAGTCCCCAGGCAATTTCATTTTATACCCGCCCTGCGATATATATAAATATACGAGATGCGTATCCAATCTTCGTTTAACTTTCAACCGAGGTCGCTTTCCAGTCAATCCAAACCCTTTTCCAATATTCAAATCATAAAATCAAACAGGAGGTGTACGAAATGAAAGGACCAATAACCAAACAAACCGTAAAACTAATCGGTCACGACGGGAACGCATTTTCTATCATGGGACGTGTGAAATGTTAAACCGGAACATTGCAGAGAATATCCCCGATCACGAAAAAACGCAAAAAAAACAGGATGCAAGGGGTTTAGTGACTGAAATATCCTGCCCACATTATCCGTATTGAAATCTCCTTTGCTTATCTATCCCCATATCAAATCAGAAAGTTCAGCACCACATATCTGTAACCATCTATTTTCTTGACAAATATTGATTTAGCTGAAAGATTATAAAAAATATCTGCTTTTGTAACTCCCTTAAGATACACATGTGGACGATTCTCGACAAAATACCATACTCAATTCTCATTGTAATTGCCGTTTTTATGATTCTTGCTCCATTTAAACCGATGCCGCATGTATTGGAAAAATTAATCATGTTGAAAAATGGCACATTAATCAAGCCGATTGACATTTTTGATCTATTCTACCACTTGATCCCGACCATAATTTTGTTGCTGAAAATATACAGAGGATTTTCGAAATAAACCATAAATTTAGACTGGTAGGGCTGGAGAGGATATTATGCTAACGCAAAGGAGGGTGATGACTTTTAAGTGTTCGGAGAAATTGAGGGACAAAATAAATGGATAATTCCCGATTAGTCTATTCAACTGAAACCGGTAAAATCTGTCCAACCTGTCAAAAGCCGCTTTCAAAATGCACCTGCAAAAAGAAAAAATCCAAATCTCAACCAAATATAAAAATTGATGGCATCATTCGGGTCCAGCGTGAAGTTAAGGGACGCAAAGGAAAAACAGTAACTACAGTCTCGGGATTTGAAATAAATGCCGATGAATTAAAAAACCTTGCCGCCCAGTTAAAACGGCGATGCGGCACTGGCGGATCGGTGAAAGATGGCGTCATCATAATCCAGGGTGATCATCGGGACACTTTGATCACTGAATTAAACGCCAGGGGATTCAAGGCTAAGATCAGCGGTGGATAAACCTCAAAAAATCCCAAGAGCCACCACTTGTAACTATTTAATGCCAAAATCTTCCATCAGCAGATACTGCATATACTCTTTATTAGTGGTCGTTCCGCTTGGATTTTTATTCAAATTTTATTCAGGGCCAGGCCACAGTTGGTTCAATTATTTTGGAGCGGGTCTGTTTTATGAGATATTCTGGATACTGCTCGTATTTTTGATTTTACCAAAGAAAAAATGCGTCAATAAAATTCCTTTATGGGTATTTCTAATTACCTGTACTCTTGAAGTATTGCAGCTGTGGCATCCAAAGTTTCTTGAAATGATACGATCTTCATTTGTCGGCAGAGCCCTGATTGGTACCACTTTTTCTTGGTTGGATTTTCCGCATTATGCCATTGGTTGCTATCTCGGATGGTTATGAATAAGATGGTTAAATGAGCGAGAAAATATGGGTAGTTTATCTGGTTCGATGTGCTGACAACTCTTTGTACTGTGGCGTTAGCACTGATTTAAAAAATCGGTTGATCGAACACAATTCAGGTAAGGGTGCAAAATACACAAGATCACGAAGGCCCGTTGACTTGGTTGGCATCGGACCACAAATGTCAAAAAGCGAAGCCCTTAAGCTGGAATATAGAATCAAACGATTACCATCAGACCAAAAAATATTTGAATTAACAAGGAAGGAGAATAAAATGACAGTCACAAAAAGAGATTTGCAATCGTTGCAGAGACAAATCAAGGCCCTTGAAAAGAAAATGGAAAAACTTATCGCGGCGGCTGAAAGAGATGAAAAACCAAACGCTGCAAAGAAGGCCCCCGCGAAAAAGGCTCCTGTTAGAAAGAAACTCATGCAGCCGACCGCAACCGATCAAGTGTTGAATATTATTAAAAGATCGAAAAAAGGAGTTAATGCCGCCACACTGATGACGAAAACAGGATTTGATTTGAAGAAGGTCAGGAATATTCTTCAACGGACATACAAACAGGGCAAAATTAAAAGGGTGGAGAAAGGGATTTATGTGGGTGTATAGGGAAATCCAAATGCCGTTGCCGTATCTGCATGTACATCAACAAAAGATTTGGAAGAGAAATGTTCTATGATAGAGCAAAAGTTAAAAAAATTCTAATAATCAAAATCTTGCCGTAATTTTATTAGCATCAGATACAATCTAAAGGAGGGGACAGAGACATGGCGATTGGCGTTTTAATAAAGCGTGTAACAAAACATGGGGATAATGCGAAGGTACTTTTGCCTCACATAGTAGAATTAAGAGCACTTGCAGTCAAACAGCCGGGGTACATTTCAGGCGAAACATTTTTTAACTTGGATCACCCAGAGGAATGCTTGGTAATTGGCAGATGGACAACTATAGAGTTTTGGCAGAAATGGTATCAGGACCCGCGCCGCATCGAATTAGATAAAAATATGGAGGAACATCTTGGAGCCAAACCAGAGTATAGTATTTATGGTATTGGTCTCTGGTAAGGACATGTGCACTTCGATGACATAAGGGTAACCATACCAAATATAATTTAAGGTGTGACCGGATCTGACAAAGGTGTTAGATAATGTATTCTCCATGGAAGGAGGGGATATTATGCATACCGATCCGATGATGCCAAAACCAATTAATGAAGACGAACTTGAGAATGTCAGGAAGAAAATCATTGAGACGTATTTATTCCTCATTAGTCACACTGGATATGACCCAAAGGTCATTGAGGTAATGAAACTGGCTGCACTGGCTGATGTGCAAAGAAGATACGAGGCGGGAGAGCCCTGGTAAGAAGCATC
>JARFRH010000110.1 GCA_029287355.1 Maribacter sp.
AAACACATCTTTTAAAGCAATCAAACTACCCATCAAGTTGTCAATAAAAAAATCACAGATACCGCCTACTGGAGAAAAGATTACAGGAAAAACAACTCCAATTGCATCAATAACTGCTACTGGAAAACCTAATGGATAAGAAGGAAGAATAAAAGAAAAGGCATAAGAAAGCAGGATGAACTATTCAACACCCACTACATAACCCGGTATTAGTACATCTTTTAAATTCTTTGCCTTAACTAAAGATGCAACCCTAGTTAACTCACTACCATAACCTACAATTGTCAATATAAAATTAGGATATTTTTTCTTTAAGATCTCATAGGCTTATATCAGTTCATAAATGCCCTTGTAGGCTTCTACTCTAGAGAAAAAAATCAGGTTAAAAGTATCCTCTTGATTACTATCGGCCTTTTTATATCGGAACGCCGATTTGCGCACTAAAGTAGTGAGCTGGTGTACTGGGTTAGTATACCCTAGATTCCTTAGTGACTTGGTAATCCCTGAATACAAGACTATGGCACTATTAGACTTCAATAAAAATCGCGTCAAAGGAGAATATGGGAATCTTAAAAATTTTTCATGATTAAAATCCCATCCATGCCAAAAAACCAGCACCTTCGTATTACATATTTTAGCGATAATTACAAAAACACTATCCCTAAGAACTGCATTAAAATTCAAGGAACAATTCAGCACTAAACACGCATAATCGGTTTTACTCAATGTGATTGCCATTCGTACGAAATGCACTAATGACGTGAAAATTTTATTTTTAAAGAGCATCCGATCATTGTTCAAGGAATGATACATGTAATTTTTTTCCAATAATGGTTCTAAGTCCATATAAAAATTATACACCCCTCCTAGACGATTTTCTTCATTCTGATCGGTAATTACGATTAGAATTTTATTTTCAATCTGCTCTTCCATTTTAATTATGAAAATTCATTTTCTTGAAACTATTTGTTTATTACAATTCGGATTCAATTGGTATACCGTACTCTTTATACAAATATGAATTTGCCGCTATCCGCTTCATTTTATGAACACGTTGCTCAAATTCGAGCTTAACATAAACGAAAACCATTAAAACATCAAGTTCGAACCACATGCCACCTTGTGTCATCATTAGGGAAACGTATAGAAAAAAAATCGCCATTGCCAATGGATACGAAGGTCTTTTACGCCGTTTCCATACAAATTTGAAAAGCGCAATCAGATATCCAATAAAAAAAGTGACACCGAGAAGCCCGTTCTGACCTAATTGCGTGAAAAATTCATTATGTGCATACACCCGTAACCCTGTTTCTTTATAAATCTGATCTAGCAACCCTTCGTAACCAAACCCAAAAAACATTTCGAATACATTTCCATTAAACCATAGGTCTACTGATGCCTTCCAAAATAATAATCGCCCTGAGCCGGCAGCAGTCTGCCTCCCATTTCGAATGTCAAATATTCGGTTGTAAAAGAATTCATTGGTCTCCAGCAAATAGAAAAAACCGATCAATAAAATAAGTATAATCAGTAGAGAGTAAAAAATTTGTTTTATTGATAATTTTTTAGGTAAAAAAAGAAATACCAGACCTATAAAGAACATAGCATATCCAGTTCGGATAAAAGTCATATAGATTAAATAAATTCCAAAGGCCAATAAGGCGTAGTTCAATCTTGTGTAGCGTATGATACTTGACTTCATTTTAATAAATGCCAGCAGAATCAAAACTGATGTCGTTGTAACAATCGCTGCCCCATGGGTATTTTGAAACATTCCGGAATAACTGTCTACACCATTATAAAGCATGGTATCTTTTGCCATACTTTTAATCAGTCCCAACTGAAATGGAATAGCGGAAATTATCACGAATTGAGCAAAACCCAACAATATTTTATCCAGGGCTTTTATAGTTTTAACCTTGACCGATACATATTCGAACATCAAAGGAAACATCATGTATCTCAAGAAGTCAATAGCTGCTGCAAAAAAACTAATAGAAAAACCGCCAGCCACAAGGTTTTTGCCGGCTCTAGCATACGACCATTTAATAAAGTTGGGTTTTTGTCTTTTTCGAATTATAAGAATCTGCCAAAACAAATATAAGAATAAGGGTATTTTCCAAACCTGAGAAAAAGTTGTAGGACCAACGGATACTGGACCCAAATAAATCAGGAAAAAGATTAATACAAATGGTAAAATTGTCTTAGCTATTTTCATCTATGCCGATATGGTAACAATTTTTATTCGCTCAAATATTTTCATGAATCTGCCTTAAAATTCAGACTATTGCTTCTTTTTAAATTTGTCTACCAATTCTCGTAAATCCATTCGCTTAGCTAGTTCCTTAAACGAATACCAAGCTGAAAAAAGTATGAACGGAATTCCTATTAAATACGTCCATGGTGTTACAATAAAATTAATGACAGCAAAACAGATCATTGCCAAAGTGAATTGAAAGGCAAATATTTTTAGAAAACCACTATGAAATCTAAACTCATATTTTGTTCTGGCAATTACATATACCTGGATAATGTAAAGTGCGTAGGAAACTAAAAATGAAAAGCCCAGACCTGTAAGGCCCCAATAATAATATCCTAATAAATTTAAACCCAGTAGGTACAGATTGGATATCAATTCACTCCAAAAGAAAAGTTTGCTCTCTCCTTTTGCAATAAAAAGAAAGCCTACTACCCAAGCGGGCACCTTAAAAAACATGCCCAAGAAGGCCCAATATATCATGACGTTCACCGCAATAAATTCGCTTGAATACAATATAATAATCACCCAATCGATAAATATCAAGAAAGCAACCAATACTGGCGCCAGAATCAACAGAGCGATTTCATTTTGTTGATTAACTAATAGATTGGACTTTTTGTTATCATTGGCAACGGCGGAAAGCCGAGGATAGTAATCGGTCTCCATTGCAGTAAAAAGGAGACCTACATAGGTTGATATTAGGGCGATACCGGCATTATAAAGCCCTACTTGTTCTACTCCACCCACATTATTGATAAATATTCTTATGGCATATGATTCGCCAAGGACCATGATACCGCTTAAACTGAGCATGAAACCCATCACCATCATTCCTTTACCTTCTATCCTTAATTCCTTAATTGAGACATTGGTTTTTTCAACTTTGACTTTGTTACCAAAATATTGAGCGACCAAAAAAGTGAAAATTGCGGTTACAATAAGACCGGGTACAATACCTTCAAGCCGCAAATAATAATACAACGGTATGGAGACCATTAACCCCAAGGCCGAACCAATCATATTTGCCTTTGCCAGGTCTTTAAGCCTTCTTAAACCCTGTAAAATCACAAATTGGCCACTTGCGAGTTGCTTTAAAAGAACCGTGGCGGAAAGCCAAAGGAAGGCCATCGTATATTCGTTGCTGCCGAATGCGATTTCACTTAACCAAGAGGAAAGGACCAAGGTAATCAATGCGCCAAAAATTCCTGTAAACCAAACCAACCGTTGCACTACACCAACAATTTTTGTAATTCTGAGCGCGTCCTTACTTTCATTGGCCGCGGCAATGTCCTTCACGCCACTTATGCCTAAACCAAAATTGGTCAACGAGCTGATTAAGACGATTGTCGAATTAAATAATCCCAAAATACCAATACCTGCCGGACCCAACAACACAGCCATCACTTTAGATCGGATAATCGAGATAAGAATATTAAATACTTGAACACCTCCGAAAATGGAGGTGGCTTTCATTATTTGCCTGTAACTAGTGCTGTTTTTATTTTGATCTTCGTTGGTCACAACTAATTAGCTAAAACTTAAATGCCCTATTGAAATTGTTCTTTGAAAAATTAAAATAACTATGCAGTGATAATCAATATGGTATAAGAGGTACTTGGTGAAGTCGCGCATAAGGTCTTTCTCTTTTTTAGAGAAATATACTCATTATAGAACTTGTATTTTTTCCCGTTTTGCAAAAGCATATTTTGTCAATCCTTATGAATCAACTTTTTGAGTGCAGATGATCTATTATCCATAACCCTTTTCTTCATGATAGCATCATCATCTTGAGACTTTTGATGCTTTTTCTGGGGTTTTAAGGTAATCGTTTCTTCCGGTTCAATGACTACGTCCATATTCATGATATAGTCTACTGGTAATGTAATACCCTTTCCTTTCTCAGTTTTTTTACCTTTCTGGAAGAAAGAAATAGGTTTAAAATCAAAATCAAAGGTATTGTTCGATGCAAATTTTTGGGAAGTTATAGGTGCTGTTTCGACCTCCTTATGTGCTACATTCAAATTAATTTTCGCTTCAAAAACTTTTAAAAATGGCAAAAGATATAGAAATGAACCTGTCAAGACCGTAATAAGCAACTGTATATGAATATTACAATCGGTCAATAAAAAAGTAAAACCGATTACGAAAGTATTACATATACATAATAAAAGCGTAGCCTTTTTATGACCGAGGCCTAAACGCAATAAGCGATGGTGTATATGATTGGAATCAGCGCTGAAGGGGCTCCTTCTCTGTTTTATTCGAATAGCAAAAACCCTCAAAAGGTCGAACAATGGGTAAGACAAAATTGCAAGAAGCACTATTGGCGCATTTGTTATGATGTTTGAAGAGGTGGCCGCTCCGTTCAGAGTTAAAAAACTGATGCCCTGATAGGCCAATAAGAAGCCTGTCAACATAGAGCCACAATCACCCATAAAAATCTTTTGCTTACTCGATAAATTGTATCTAAGAAAACCCGTCAAAGACCCAACGAGAATTGCAGATATGAGTGTCATCATGTAGTTTCCGTTCAAAAGAAATAAAATTCCGAACGAAATACTTGAAATTACCGCGATAGAACCCGCCAAACCATCTATTCCGTCTATTAAGTTAAGGGCATTAACCACCAAAATAAAAACAAAAATCGAAAATAAGATGGACATTAAATATGGTAGTTCCCCTACTCCCAAAAGGCCTTCAAAACTTAATATTCGCACATCAGTCAAAACAACCACATTCATGACGGCAATAAGCTGACCGAGGAATTTTTTCTTGGGTGACATGGATACTAAATCATCTTTTATTCCTAAAAACAACAAGATTATGGTCGAACCTATCAGAGCCAATAGCTTTATTAAGTCCGGTTGTATCAAATTAGATACCAATCCAAAAACGATTATGGATAATGAAAAAGCTATGAATACTCCTAAACCGCCCAAAGTCGGTATTTGCGTTGTATGCATTTTGCGTTCACCAGGCGCATCCATAAGTCCTTTTACCTTGGATATGTTGATAATAACGGGATACAGATAGAATCTAGTGGATATCACGAAAGCAGCCAAAGCGGAAAAAAGTCCCAAAAAATGTAAATCGGCAAACAATTCTTTGATAATGATCATTTTTGGTTCTCTTACTATTGGTTTTACTCACTCATTTTCGGTGGCGAATTTTTGTATGCAATTAAAAATTCAAACCCATGCCATGTTATTCAGCAACGAATAAGTACAATGTGCCTTATTCATAATTTTAAATTTTGTATCGAAAAATTTCAGGAGGGAACTAAAAGAAAATTAATACCTTTCAATTGTAAAACTAGGTTGACTAGTTGATTCAAAAAATATATATCGACGTTCTACAAGGTAAATCGACAACTAACACATCACCCTGATTAAGACGCCTTATCGACGAATAGTAACTTGTATTTTGACCATTATTCTCAACCGTTGGTTTACAATCAATTAAACACTTACCAACAAAAATTAGAGTGCTATTCAAAATTATTTCTGCCCATAAAAGCCGTGGTCACCTGAAGTAAAAATTGCATTACATTTCACATCCAAGTAATTTGAAGGTTCAAAACAATATGAATCGAATTGACATTATCCTCAATTCACTCTAGAAGCGCTATAGGGAAAGGTACTAACTCACCCGTTAGTTTTTCTATTGGCATCTGAGCATCGACCGACTTCAAATAATCACTCAAAACGGCCGCTAATTTCTTTGCTTGTTCGGGGTTCTCTAGCATCAAGTTCTTAGTTTCGCTGATATCTTCCTTGATATTGAACAATTCCATTCGTCTGTCGGCATGGTAATAAATAAACTTGAAATCGCCTTTGCGAACAGCGCTGGCTGCGCCGATTCCCGGGCCAGATGGGCCCCATTCATTCGGGTAGTGCCAAAACAAAGGTCGAATACCATTGTATTCCTTTTCACCTTTTAATATAGACGCAAAACTTTCACCATCTACTTTTTGAATGGTTTGCAAACTGTCGATTCCGGCTATTTCCAATATAGAAGGGTAAAAATCTTCGATAATCAATTGATAATCAGAAACGGATTCAGGTTCGATTTTACCTGGCCATTTGACCAGCATCGGTTCGCGGATTCCCCCTTCATGCATTGAACCCTTGCCACTCGAAAGAGGTGCATTATGCGTATGCGCATCTCCTCCTCTAGCATGAGCACTCAATCCTCCATTATCTGACATAAATAAGATGACTGTATTTTCCTCCATATTATTTTTCTCCAGATAATTCATAATATCACCCAAACTTTTATCCATCCCCTCAATCATACTGGCATACTTGGCTTCTGTAGAGTCAAGCCCCTTCTCGAGATACTTTTCAATGAAACGGCCATCACCCATTATTGGAGTGTGTACAGCATAATGAGACATATATAGAAAAAAGGGCTGCTGGCCAGTTACTGCTGAATCAACAGCTTTCAAGGCTTTTTGAGTTATGGCCTCTGTTAGAAAAATGTCTTTTCCATGGTACTCCTCCAAACCGGGTACGGCCCAAATTTCTTTTCCTTCCTTTCCGTTTCCGAAGTTCTCCGTTCCCAGATAGCTTTCCGGCGCACCTGCGGCATGACCTGCTATATTAATATCAAAACCCAAATTCAACGGATTCTCACCTGGTGTGCCTATGGCCCCTAAATGTGCTTTTCCTGAATGAATTGTAAAATACCCAGCATCATGTAATGCTTGGGGAAGGGGCATGGCATGAACTGCTAAAGAATCTCCACCAACTGGACTCATCCCGTTAACATTCCACAGGGGAAATTCCAATTTCGGATGGTTTTTTTCCATTTGTTTCATAGAATCCTTTTCCAAGGTCCAATTGGTGACGCGATGTCTTGCAGCGTTCATACCCGTCATCAAACTTATTCTTGTTGGAGAGCAGACAGGTGTGGCGTAAGCTTGCGTGAACTTCATTCCCTCCTTTGCCAAACGCTCCATATTAGGGGTTTCGTAGCGATCGTTGAAGGGAGTTCGGGAAGTCCAAAAAGGAACGGAAGTATCTTGCCAACCCATATCATCAACGAGGAATAAAATGATATTTGGTGGCGTTTCCGGCAGCTCCTCCGGTTGACAGGAAGAAATGACCAAGACCATGACAACCAAAAAAACCCGCAGCTTTTTCATCTTCTTCATTTGCTCATTTTATGGGATAAAATAGGATGTACTTGGCTCCACTTATTTCCATTCAAATGAAAGGGCGTATTAGCCTGTTTTGTACCTGAACTGCTACGACCGTTCTCAATATAGGAAATCATAAGGGCGGTAAGTTCATCTACTTTTTCAGGGAGCTGTTCAAATAGATTATCTTTTTCAGAAGGATCTTTCTCTAAATCGTACAATTGAAATTTTTGAAGTTCTGACATATCATCTTTCCCGGGTCTTGGATAACTCCACCCACCGGAACCTGGACAAAAAATCAACTTATATTTATCTTTTCTAATTGCAAAGCTTCCATTGATCGAATGATGTACCGTAGCTTCTCGAGTAAACTTTTCTCCAGAATTTAGTATAATGGGTAGTAATGAAAAACTGTCCTCCGCCTCATTTTCTTTTAGATCAACACCAATAATATCGGCCAAGGTGGCCATGAGGTCGGTATGGCAAATGGTCTCATCGGAAACGGAATTTGCCCGAACACGACCAGGCCATTTCATCACAAAGGGCACGCGGTGCCCGCCTTCATAGATGTCAGCTTTGTGACCGCGATATATGGCACTCGGCTGATGAAATTTTTCGCCTAAAACCTCAAAATCAGCCTCTGGAGAACAACCATTATCACTTGTGAAAATAATAATCGTGTTCTCTGTCAACCCTTGGTTTTCAACCTCCTTCAACAGCTTGCCAACATAATCATCTATCATCATCACGAAATCGGCATATGGATTCAATCCGCTTTTCCCCAACCATTCTTCCGTGGGCAATATAGGTGTATGGGGCGATGGCAAAGCCAAATACATAAAAAATGGATGTTCGCTTTTCGACTTTTCTTTTATGTACGCAATAGATTTTCTAAAAAAATTAGGAGTGACATCATGATGCTCGAAATCAGCTGAAGTGGGCCCTTTTCTCCACCATGTATACTTTCCTTTGTCCTCGGTAATACGATTTACATCAGCGGTGATTTTCCCGTTCTCGACATAGACATAGGGTGCCATATCCAAAGAACCCGAATGACCATATGCATAATCAAAACCTAAATCATTGGGGTTATTTGTGACGCGTTGAGTGAAGTCCAAATTTTCGAAGTCATCTGGGTTCCAGCCTTCATCACCCCATTCAGTGGAGTCCTTTTCAGCCCAATCCCAACCGAGATGCCACTTACCGACAAAAGCTGTTTCGTAACCAGCATCTTGCATCAATGATGCGACCGTGGTTCTCGTTTCAGGAATCAATGCCTTTGACTTACCTGTAAGTACCCCTTGTTTTAATGGGCTTCGCCAACTATACCTTCCGGTCATTACACCATATCTTGTTGGAGTGCATACGGCAGATGAACTATGGGCATCGGTAAATAACATACCTTCACTTGCCAATTGATCAATAAATGGGGTTTTTATCTTCCCTTGGGAATTGAAGGCTCCAATATCGCCATAACCCAAATCGTCAGCCAAAATATAGATGACATTAGGCCGCCTCTCGACAACCTGTTCCTCCATCTTTTTTTCAGCGCATGACAGCACAAAGAATAGTATGAGGCACAAAAAAAGATGTGATGTAGATGGCATAGCTTACTACTTTGCTTTTGTTTATTAAAAATACAGAATCTTTTACATCCTAGTCAAAATAGTTTGCAATCTAACGAGGTGAAGTTAAAAGCACATTTTATGTAACTTTACCTTACTTGAAAAAACAAAGACTTGTATTGCATTGTTGATATAGAAACTACCGGCAACGGCATAAAGGGTAACCGAATTACCGAAATAGCCATATTTAAATATGATGGTTATGAAATAATTGACGAATATACTTCATTGGTCAATCCCGAATGTGAAATTCCCTATTTTATTACGGGCCTCACCGGCATTGATAATCATATGGTACGTAATGCACCCACCATTGACGAAATAGCGGATACTATTTTGGATTTTACCAAAGATTCCGTTTTCGTAGCCCATAGCGTCAATTTTGATTACAATGTTATAAAAGAAGAGTTCAAAAATTTAAAGCGCGAATTTATACGGAAAAAGTTATGTACAGTTAGGCTATCACGTAAGTTAATCCCTGGATACCACTCTTATAGTTTGGGAAAATTATGTTCGGCTTTGGGTATACCGCTCGCTGATAGGCATCGTGCAAGGGGCGATGCCCATGCGACTACTTTGCTTTTTCAAAGACTATTGCGAAGTGAAGGGGCCGCTGAAGTGTTCAAAAAGTTCTTGAACGCTCGTTCGCAAGAAGCAACATTACCGCCCGCACTGAGCAAAGAAGTTTATGAAAAATTGCCAAATTTGCCAGGTGTATATTATTTTAAGAATTCCGTTGGAAAAATTATTTATGTTGGCAAGGCCATAAATATCAAAAAACGGGTCTTAAGTCATTTTTATGATAAAGCGAGTAAGGAGATTGCCATGTGCCAAAAAACTTCAGATATAGATTTCGAACTTTCGGGAAGTGATCTATTGGCACTCTTAATGGAATCTGACGCTATTAAACGGTACTACCCCGAATTTAACCGCGCGCAGAAACGAAATATACAACAGTACGCCCTATTCTCGTACCAAGACCGAAATGGCATTCTACATTTGGCTTATAACAAACTAAGGCTTGTGCCTCAACCATTAATGACCTTATACCGACCTTCTGATTGTCGCACATATCTTGAAGAACTTTGTAACATCTTCGGGCTTTGCCCAAAATATTGTCATTTGCAAGAAGGTGTGCAACACTGTTCGCATTACAGTATCGAAGCTTGTGATGGTATTTGCAGAGGTGAGGAATTAGTCGATGAATACAACATGAAGGTTACAAAAGCGCTAGAGTTCTTGAAAACCAAGGATGAAAACTTTGTATTCAAGGAAAAAGGAAGATCGATTTCAGAGCAGGCATTCGTGTATATTGAAAACGGAAAATATGCCGGTTATGGTTTTATTGAAACAGCAAGTACTGTTACCTCTTTTGATGATTTGGAAGCTTTTTTGATTCGACAAAAGAATACTTTGGAAACCCAGCGCATCGTTCAATCTTATTTGCTGAAAAATCCGGAAAAAGACAGACTGATAGTTACTGAACAGACCTTATAGTGAAATCAATCCTTTAGTTTTTTGTACATACGTATAACAAAAAGCAGCCACATCATAAATATGATACCCACGAAAATGGAATAGCCCAAAATGAAGTCCATTACTTTTTGTATTTGAGGTAGTTCATAAAACCTAGTATGGTGGGGGCCCAAATCGCTAGAAAAATGGCATCTAATTTTTTACCGCCGAGGAACATATATTCCGAAATAACGATTATCGAAAAAACAACGATAAGCATAAGGCAATTCATTGCTCCTATTCTCTCAATAAAATTCTTGATCATTTCCTGTAAAGTGATTCGTGTTAAAGATAATTAATATTCAGTTGAAATTCTTAAAAAAATTAAGAATTCTTTAACGTTTAAGAATTATGCACAAAAAAGCTGCTTATTTTCATTTTTTAGCACAAAATTCGGCATTGAAGGCCTTTTCAAGTCAAAATAAAATTGGAAAAACCTCCATTGTAAGCCAGGGAAAGTGTTTAGATATGGGACTTTTACTACTGAGCTTAATTTTGTTTCCGCTATTCATAAGTGAAACCAATACGGCTACTAAAACGATTACAACCAATGCGAAAACACCGATTATTATAATTCCATTACTCCAATCGACCAAAGGAAGAACGAACAGCTTCATATCTGAAAGATTTTATTTAGGTCGTAAAATTAGTAACGTGCTTAAGCTGGAAATATGACACTTATCAGGATCTTTTACATATCGTGTTTCTTCACTTTGCAGGTGTTCAAACCAAACAAACTATACACAGGACAAAAACTGACTGCACTGGTCAAAACAAAAATCGCGGCAACCGCAATAAGAATGTATGTTAAGGTTCCTGTTACTACTTGAATATAGACTAATAGCGCCACTGCTATGGCTACTAAAACGCGTACCACTTTATCGGTACTTCCCATATTCTTTTTCATACTGATTTATTTATTGCTTACTATATTCAATAATCACTACTACTATAGAAATCAAACCAATACAAATTACACAAACCAGAACCAATTTCATAGCCTTGCTCAATTTCATTCGGTGACTTAGGTTTGTTGTTTTTGTTCTACGTCTTTTAAAATCATAAAGTGGTGGGACACACATAATTGGTCACTTCCACTCCCTTTTTTTTCAATTCTTCGTAACCGCCAGCAAGATCTATCAAATTATGGAAACCCCTACTTTTTAATATGGAAGCGGCAATGACCGAACGATACCCCCCTGCACAATGCACATAAAAGGTTTCATCTTTAGGAAAATTCACTAAATGATCGTTAAGCATACTGAGTGGTGCATGATAGGCATCTACGATATGTTCGGACTGATATTCCCCTACTTTACGCACATCGAAAACGGGAACTTTTTTAGTGTTAATGTTTTCTTTCACCTTTTCGGCGGGAAGGGAAGTAATCGTATCGTAATCCATCCCAGCCTTTTTCCAAGCTTCGAACCCCCCTGCTAAGTAGCCAATAGCTCCATCAAAACCAACACGTGACAGTCTAGTAATCGTCTCTTCTTCTTGGCCTTCAGGTGTTATTAGTAAAAGAGGCTGTTCCGTATCGGCAATCAAGGTACCCACCCAAGGAGCAAAGTCTCCGTTAAGTCCTATAAAAATCGAACGTGGAATATGACCCGTTATAAAATCGTCTTGATGTCTTACATCAAGTACGAGTGCCCCTGTTTCATTTGCGGCAGTCTCGAAAGCCTTTGGGGATAAAGCCGTAGTTCCCCTATCCAACACCTCTGAAATGTCATCATAGCCCTCTTTGTTCATTTTAACGTTCAACGGAAAATATTTTGGAGGAGGTAACAACCCATCGGTCACCTCTTTGATAAACTCTTCTTTGGTCATATCGGCACGCAAGGCATAATTCATCTTTTTTTGATTTCCCAATGTATCCACGGTTTCCTTCATCATATTCTTTCCGCAAGCCGAGCCCGCCCCATGGGCAGGATAGACAATAATCTCATCTGCCAAGGGCATGATCTTTTCCCGAAGACTATCATATAATATTCCAGCTAAATCTTCCATCGTCATATCCGCTGCTTTCTGAGCGAGGTCTGGTCTGCCTACATCGCCGAGGAACAAAGTATCTCCCGAAAAAATAGCATAATCTTTTCCAGAGGCATCTTTTAGCAAATAGGTTGTACTTTCCATGGTATGGCCTGGAGTATGCAAAACCTTTAACGTAAGTTCCCCCACTCGAAATTCTTGACCATCAGATGCAATGATAGCATCGAACGAAGGATTGGCATTTGGCCCGTAAACGATATGAGCTCCCGTTTCTTTGGATAAGGTGACATGACCACTTACGAAGTCGGCATGAAAATGGGTCTCGAAAATATATTTGATTTTGGCATTGTCCCTTTTCGCTCGATCCAAATAAGGTTGAACCTCTCGAAGTGGGTCAATGATCGCCACCTCACCCTTACTTTCAATATAGTAGGCACCTTGTGCCAAACATCCGGTATAAATCTGTTCTATATTCATCTGCATACTTCTTAAGTTCCTCAAAAATATAAATATTCCACTATTTAAAACGCAACTTTGGTTACAATCCCTTTCTGTTTTGATAGGCCACTTTTGCGCCTACAACCGAAACGGCATCAGGATTGTCAAAATAAGCCACCGCTTCTTTCGTCTTTGCAAAAAGATATTCTCTGTGCAATTCCGTAATTATTCCACTGCTGAAAATAATATCCCGTATGGGACCAATCGCACCGGCGATATAAAAATCGATGTCTCTTTCATGTATATCGCGAATCAGATTGGTCAGCATCACCGCTGCACTGGAATCAATATAATTAATGGCCTCGGCATTTAATATGACCCCTTTTAAGGGCGTTCCTTTTCGCTGAATTTCCCGAAACAGCCGTTTCTTGAAATAACCTGCATTGCCGAAATAGAGTTGGGCATCGAAACGCACAATGAGCAGGTCGTCCCGTTCGACCACTTCATCACTAAAACGATTTATATTCTTGTAGTAATCGGAATCTCTGATGTTGCCTAAAATCGCAAAATGAGGATTTGAAGTACGATATACCATCAGTAGTAAGGAGAACAAAACTCCCAACAATATTCCCTGTGGGATACCAACAAACAAAGTAATTATAAAAGTACCTATCAGTACTACAAATTCATCCTTGCGATTAATCCAAAGGTTTTTAGCATAACCCAGATCGATGAGGCCAAACACCGAAACCATAATGATACTTGCCAATACCGCATTCGGCAAATAGTAAAACAGGGGTGTCAAAAACAATAGCGTCAACACCACGAGTAGCAGCGAAAAAAGCCCAGCCAAATTGGTACGAACCCCAATTTCGCCCATAATGGAAGAACGTGA
>JARFRH010000128.1 GCA_029287355.1 Maribacter sp.
GTATTGAGATTTAACATTTTCCAGGTAGGGGGTGGATGTAAACAGCTTTGTTCTATATCCGTCCAATTAACACAACTATAAATTCAATATACCAGATGCTCTAAAGTAAGATAAATTATTTATCTTAAAAAAAGCGTCAAAAAGATGTACAAGTAATATTTGATTTTCCTAATCTTTCACGTCAAAGTTTTAACAGGGGCTAAGAAGATAATTTAGTAGAACTTTTTTAGCGAAAGTGCGGGTTGGAGTGCTGGCCTTCGACCACCGCGGGAATAACCAAAAAAACCACCCGAAGGTGGTTTGTTATCGTGGAGCCGGAGGGAGTCGAACCCTCGTCCAAACAAGCAATGCCAGTGCCTTCTACATGTTTAGTTTCCGATTGATTTTCGACGCAGGCCTGACCGGAAACAGCCTAACCAACGCTTATCTTCTTGAGTTTTGGTGCTACTATCGAAGTGCTAGTAGCCTTATATCGACATTTATGGTGCTCCTGATTGAATCGCCGTCGACAGAGGCTATTCAGGAACATCTCGCTTCTCTACCTAGTAGAGACGAGGCTAAATCCTACTATAATTCGGATTAAGCGGCAAGAGCGTAGTTATTATCGCCTATTAAAAGTGTGGAAAATGAGATTTACGAGCTGTTCACCAGCGCTCGACATGCTTACATTGCCATTGGTCTCGCTGTCAAAACCAGTCGGCCCCTTCAATGAGTTAGATCAGCTTTGCTAATCGTAAACGAATTGAACCCTCCTTAGCTCTAGCGTAGGAGGTAATTCTACTCCGTCACTAAAGTTCTGGAGTACGTATCTCATTAATTTTTTTCAAAGAACTATTTTGGGCGTTCCACTCGCAAAAATGCTCAGGTCGGGCTATTGGCCGTACACGGTACTTGCCGCTATCCCTAACGCAGTGGCCAAAGATACCCCAAAAAGTATTCCAAAAAAAGTTTTGTCAGGGGGCTGTCATCCGTTACATTTGAAACGGAAACCATTCTAAAAGTTACAAAACCAGTATTCAATGAAGTTCGGAGTCATTAGAGAACGCAAGAATCCACCAGATCGCCGCGTCGTTTTATCCCCTCAAGCCTGTCAAAAAGTCGCAAAGAACCATCCTAAAGCTGAAATCATCGTTGAGCCTTCGCCGATACGAACCTTTACGGATGCCGAATATCGCGAAGCGGGTTTCGAAGTCGCCCCCAAGATGGAAGAATGTGATGTGCTTCTAGGGGTCAAAGAAGTGCCTATCCAAGATCTAATTCCCAATAAAAAGTATTTCTTCTTTTCCCATACCATAAAAAAACAGCCCTACAATCGAAAATTACTCCAAGCGATTCTGAAAAAGAACATCGAGTTGTACGATCACGAAGTGATTACCAACCAAAAAGAGCAACGTCTAGTAGCCTTTGGTAGATATGCCGGAATAGTTGGGGCCTATAGCGGTTTTCGAGCCTACGGCCTCAAACACGGACTCTTCAAACTTCCCAAAGCGGAAACCTTGACCGATCAGCAGGCATTGATTTCCGAATTAAAAAAGATATCCCTGCCCAACATCAAAATCATTTTGACAGGTCGAGGCAGAGTAGGTAATGGCGCACGTGAGATGCTAGACGCTATGAATTTGAGAAAAGTGAACGTGACCGAATACCTTGAACAAGATTTCAATGAACCGGTCTATTGTCAAATCGATGCATCAGACTACAATAGGCGTAAAGACGGAGTTCGAGGCAATAAAGAAGATTTCTTTGCAAATCCGGAAGCATACAAAAGCAACTTCTTTCGTTTTGCGCGCGTATCCGATTTCTATATTGCCGGACACTTTTACGGCCAAGGGGCACCCTATCTCTATACGAGGGAAGATGCTAAACATCCTGATTTTAAGATCAGTGTAGTTGCTGATGTCAGTTGCGATATCGATGGACCCATAGCATCTACCATTCGGGCATCGACCATTGCAAAGCCCATTTACGGCTATGATCCGAAAACGGAATTGGAAACCAACTACAAAAATAAATCGGCGATTGCCGTCATGGCGGTAGACAACCTTCCCTGTGAGCTTCCCCGTGATGCCAGTGTCGGTTTTGGTGATGCCTTTGTCAAAAATGTCATTCCCGCTTTTTTCAATAAAGACGAAGAAGGCGTACTCAAACGTGCCTTGATGACCAAAAACGGAAAGCTGACCAAACGTTTTGCCTACCTACAAGATTATGTGGATGGGAAGGAGTAGGGGGCTTGTAAAAAAGACCGCTGCGCTAGAAGAAACAAGAAATAAGGTACGAGGTACGAAGTTTGAAGAACGAAGTAAAAAGAATAAAGACTCCTTGTCCTTCATGCCTTGTACTTCTTTACTTTTCACCCTAGAACAACACCTCCCAAAGTCCCTTCTTGTCAACTACGGTGTATAGGTATCTCTTATATAGGTAGGGTTTCATTATAAGTTAATAATCCCATTTAAGAGGTGTTCCCTTCCCCTTACTGGGGCAGGAATAGTACATTTTGGGAAAAAGGCCCCAATGACCGTTAATTGGAGATGCAAAAAGTTCAAGATTTATTGTTCAACGGAAATAGTCCACCTAATAACGGGAGATTCTTTCGGAGCGGTGAATGCGCCAATGGCTTTGAGTTTCAATTCGATTTGTTCCTTCTCTTCCAGAGTTTTGATTCGTAGCGTATAATTTCCTAAAGGAGGAATCTCAAATACAGGTGAACTACTATAAAAACTATAATCCATTTGGTTTTCGAACAGGAGGGGACTACTGGAGACATTTTCCAACTCCACTTCCAACACTTGGGTCTTGGCAATATAGTTGGCCGAATTCACCTTGATACTGGACTTCAGCAAGGGCTTGAGAAATTCCGCTTTACCGACCAAAAGGGAATTGTAAACCGCAACGGTTCTCCCGGCAAATAAAGCTTCTTGCATACTTCCCAGACTTTTTTCCTTCGCAAAAACAAGGGTTATGGGGCGATCATGCCCTTTTTCGGTATAATCCCAATCAATCAATCCATGGATGTCACTGGTGCCCATAATCGTAAGATTCTGTTCGAGTGCCAAGGCAAGTGATTCTTCTGAATAGTCTACCGAATTAATGACCTCAATGCCATGGAGCTCCCCTTTTTTAATACGCTCTTTTTGAAATTCGCTTAAAATGGGATTTCCTTTGGGATTCTGGGCATACCAGGCAGGGTGGTTCCAGAAAACAAAAGCATTCTGTTTTTTGGCCTCCGAAAAGGATTCTTCCGCCTTGTCAGTCAATAGGAGGTTGGCATCATTTATGAACACCGCGTTGTTATGGCCCATAGGTGCTGAACGCGTTATCTCTGAACCGTGAACAATCAACAGATCATGTTCTTCGGCTTCGGCCATCGCCAAATCAAAAGAGCGATTTCTATCAGGGTGGGGGATATCTTCTATATGCGGTTGGTATTCCAAATGCTCGGTCAAGGAGATGGCATCCAAATTTTCTCGTAACGCTTCCTGAACCCGAATAGTGGGCCAAACATTGCCATCCGAAAAAACGGTATGAATGTGCAAATCCGCTTTCAAGGATCGGTACCCTTCTATATCGGGATAGGTGAGGGCATGTTCACTGGTATGTTCATGTTGGGCCATAACCGGATTAAGGCTGAGAACCGTCAAAATAAGAAGTGTTGTGTTTTTCATTTTAAGTTGAAATTTTATCCCTTGAAAGTAAGAAAAATGGATTTGATTTTGGTTAAGAAATGGTAATTTTAATCTGATATGAATCCCGCGGAAAATTACATCCTCAATCAGTCCGAGCCCTTTAGAAGTATGCTATTACATCTTCAAGTGCTCATTGAGCATACCATTTCCGATATTGATTTGAAGTACAAATACCGAATTCCTTATTACTATATCGATAGTAGGCCCTTTTGTTACCTAAACCAAAGCAAGGATTATGTTGACTTAGGCTTTTGGAACGCAGCACATCTAACCCTTCATAGAGAATTAATGGTGAAAGAAGGTAGAAAAATAATTCGCTCGCTTCGCTATAAAACCTTGGAAGAAATCAATGATACTGTTCTGATCGAAGTGCTGCAGGATGCGTATTCGGTTCGAGATAATAAGTTCTATAAATGAAAAGTTCACGTGTCAAGTTCAAGCTCAAAAAATTAGTATTGAACGCTGAACGCTTATTAAAGCTCAATCCAACCCTTATCCTTATAAATCTGAATATATCGGTTGCTCAGCGAATCGGAATCCTTGTATTTTAATCGTAATGCGTCCAGCTTTTCCTTCATTTCTATTACGGTCTTGGCATACTTGGCATCATGGTAGACATTGTTGATTTCCTGGGGGTCTTTTTCTAGATCATAGAGCTCCCATTCGTCTACATCGTAATAAAAATGGATGAGCTTAAACTCCTTCGTCGCAATTCCATAATGCCGCTTTACGGCATGCTCGGCAGGGTATTCGTAATAGTGGTAATATACAGCATCGCGATGCCATTTTTCCTTTTCACCTTTTAGGAGGGGAACCAGGCTTTCACCCTGCATATCATCAGGACCAGGAATACCGGCAACTTCTAAAAAAGTTTGGGCGAAGTCCAGATTTTGAACTAGTTCATCTTCTGTCGTATTTGCGTTGATGACGTTCGGCCATTTGATCAAAAGGGGTGTTTTAAAAGATTCTTGATACATAAAACGCTTGTCGAACCAGCCATGCTCGCCCAAGTAAAAGCCTTGGTCCGAAGTATAGACAACAATGGTATTTTCACTAAGGTTCTCGGTATCGAGGTAATTCAGTAGTCTGCCCACATTTTCATCGACCGCAGCAATGGTTCCCAAATAGTCTTGTAGATACCGTTGGTATTTCCATATCGTCAGTAGGGAGTCGTTCATGGTATTGAAATTCTTTTTGAACTTTTCTGCAATAGGATTGTAAACAGCGTCCCAATCTTCTTTTTGTTGTTGATTTAACAGATTGACGCCACCAGCCCCAAGCCGTTCTTTTATGCCCAAATCATTCAATATATTTTCAGGGATTTTAAGGTCATATTGAAGCAACATATCTTTTCCGATTCCCATTTCCGCAGTTTTTGAAGCTTCACCTCTTGTGCGGTAATCATCGAACAAGGTTTCAGGCAGGGGATAGGTTTTTTTGGTAAATTCTTTATAATGCCTTTCTGCCGGCAACCAAGAACGATGGGGCGCCTTGTGCAAATACATGAGTAAAAAAGGTTTGGCCGTATCCCGCCGTTTTTCCATCCAGTCTAAGGTCAAGTCCGTGATGATATCGGTCACGTAGCCTGATATGGTCGTATCCCCTTTTTGCGTATGGAAAACCGGATTGTAATAATCTCCCTGGCCCGGTAATATTTTAAATTCATCAAATCCCTTCGGATTATTTCCAAAGTGCAACTTGCCGAACATAGCGGTCTGGTAGCCCGCTTTTTGAAGCAAGCGTGGAAAAGTTACGTTAGTAGTGTCAAAAGGGGATAAGTTGTCTATTTTTCCGTTGATGTGCGAGTGCTTTCCAGTCAGAATTACAGCTCTTGAAGGTGCACAAATTGAATTGGTAACCGAGGCGTGGGTAAATAACATTCCTTCTTTAGCAATGCGGTCGATATTCGGCGTTTGAATCAGTTTGTCACTATACGCGCTTATCGCTTGATAGGCATGATCATCGGACATGATAAAGACAATGTTCGGACGCTTGGTGGTTTCCTTTTTAGCTGTTGTACGACAAGAAAAAAATACAAGGCCCGTGAAAAAGAAAACAAAGAGAAGTCTGAAATTCATAGTAATGCCATATTTATCGGAGTTTTGAATTTACGAAAAAATACCACTTGATCATCTTATGGCTTAGTGCAATCCATTAACCGTTTTTCGAAGCGTAACCAAGTTGGTCATTACCTTTTCTAAATAATCTAGATGCAACATATTCGCCCCATCACTTTTGGCACTACTTGGGTCAAAATGTGTTTCCATAAAGATGCCATCAACTCCAGTGGCGATTCCTGCCCTAGCAATGGTTTCAATCATATCAGGTCTTCCGCCGGTCACTCCTGATGATTGGTTAGGTTGCTGCAAAGAATGGGTCACATCCAAAACTACGGGTGCATATTGTCTCATGGTTGGTATTCCCCGGAAATCAACCACCATATCTTGATAACCGAACATGGTGCCACGGTCGGTAATCCAAACTTGGTCATTTCCGGAATCGGTTACTTTTGTGACTGCATGTTTCATGCTCTCTGGACTCATAAACTGTCCTTTTTTAAGATTGACCACCTTTCCGGTTTTGGCAGCAGCGACAACTAAATCGGTTTGGCGAACCAGAAAGGCCGGAATTTGAAGCACATCCACATATGCTGCTGCCATAGCAGCATCTTGTTCCGTATGAATATCGGTAATAGTGGGCACCTGAAAAGTCTCGGAAACTTTCCGCAATATTTTCAAGGCTTTTTCATCCCCGATTCCAGTAAAAGAATCCACACGACTGCGGTTCGCTTTTTTGAAACTTCCCTTAAAAACATATGGAATCTGAAGTTTATCCGTAACCGAAACTATCTTCTCCGCAATACGCAACGCCATTTCTTCCCCTTCAATGGCACAAGGGCCTGATAGTAGAAAAAAGTTGTGGCTATCGGTATGTTTGAGTTGGGGAATCAGGTTCAATTGCATCGTATTTAATTTTGGGCAAAGATACTATTTTGAGAGCCGATATGTTATAACTATACATATTGTAAGATATGCCAAGAAAAAGAGACAAAGTGAAAACCAGTTTGTAAAAGACATTGATCCCAAATCAATCTACTATGCAAAGAATACTCCTTATGGTACTGCTTCTAAGCAGTATATCAGCATCGGCCCAATTCGGCAAGAACTGTGAACTTCGACAGTTCAAAGTCAATATCTTGAACCCAGGTGTAGAATATGAGATGGCTCTGGGAACCAATACCACTCTTGATATCAAAGCAGGCCTGCAGATTGCCTTGGATCCATTAGTTGCCGATCTATACGAGGAAGTCGGATTTTTTCCTGCACTTGCGGGGCAGTATCGCTATTATTACAATTTTGAAAAGCGGCAACGAAACCGGAGGCAGATTTATGGGAACTCCGCTAACTACGTCGCCCCTGCTGTTGCGGTTTTCTTCCCCGACACGCGAACGATAAACAATGAAGTAATAAAAGGGGCATTTGGCTACGCCGGTTTGGTTACAGGACTGCAGCGTAGCTACAATTCGGGAATCAATTTCTCGATTGATGTGGGGGCGGCATATTATGCTGGACAATTTGATGGAGAGATCTATCCTGTTGCGAATTTGAGCATTGGATGGATTATCAGCGAGAAACGATGGTGTGTTGGTAAGTAATAAACCCCTTAAAATCAATGAGGTGAATTTAATTCATCTATAGCGTTACATGGAAAAATTAGGCGTATCTTTGCACGCTCAAAATAGGAGGTATGTCCACAACTAAAAATATTGCGATTATTGCACACGTTGACCACGGTAAAACTACCCTGGTAGATAAGATTATGTTTCACTGTCAATTGTTTCGTGATAACGAAAATACAGGTGATTTAATTTTGGATAACAACGACCTCGAACGTGAAAGAGGAATTACCATCACCTCGAAGAATGTTTCCGTGGTCTACAAAGACACCAAGATCAATATTATAGACACCCCTGGTCACGCCGATTTTGGCGGAGAAGTGGAGCGTGTATTGAATATGGCCGATGGCGTTTTGTTGTTGGTAGATGCCTTTGAAGGCCCCATGCCTCAAACGCGTTTTGTTTTGCAAAAGGCTATCGACTTAGGTTTGAAACCCTGTGTGGTTATCAATAAGGTCGACAAAGAAAACTGTACCCCTGAAGAAGTTCATGAAAAGGTTTTCGATTTGATGTTCGAATTGGGTGCCGAAGAATGGCAGTTGGATTTTCCAACAGTATACGGTTCCGCAAAGAACAACTGGATGAGTGACGACTGGCAGAATGAAACCGAAAATATCGAACCCTTATTGGATATGGTCATCGACCACATACCAACCTTCGAAACTACGGAAGGAAATACACAGATGTTAATTACCTCTTTGGATTTCTCTTCGTTTACAGGAAGAATCGCAATCGGTAGGTTACAACGCGGAAGTTTGAAGGAAGGCCAACAGATTTCTTTGGTGAAACGAGATGGTAGCATTGTGAAGTCGAAAATCAAGGAACTTTTTGTTTTTGAAGGTTTAGGCCGTAAAAAAGTGAAAGAAGTTGCGACGGGAGACATCTGTGCTTTGGTCGGTGTAGAAGGATTTGAAATAGGGGATACCGTTGCCGATTTGGAAAATCCGGAAGGGATGAAGACCATCGCTATCGATGAGCCTACCATGAGCATGTTATTCACCATCAACGATAGTCCGTTTTTTGGACAAGATGGAAAGTTCGTTACGTCACGTCATATAAAAGAGCGTTTGGAGCGCGAATTGGAAAAGAACTTGGCACTTCGTGTCAATGAAACGGATAGTGCGGATAAGTTTTTGGTTTTTGGTCGAGGGGTATTGCACCTTTCGGTTTTAATCGAAACGATGCGTAGAGAAGGTTACGAATTGCAAATAGGGCAACCACAGGTTATTATCAAAGAAATTGATGGAGTCAAATGTGAGCCTATTGAAACATTGACCATTGATTTACCCGAAGAGGTGTCTGGTAGAGCCGTTGAAATGGTATCTATCCGAAAAGGGGAAATGACCAGTATGGAAGCCAAAGGTAATCGCATGGTTTGTGAATTTTTAATTCCTTCGAGAGGAATTATCGGTTTACGTAATCAATTGTTGACCGCTACTGCCGGTGAGGCGATTATGGCGCACCGCTTTTTGGAATACCAACCGATGAAGGGAGATATTCCACAGCGGCAAAATGGTTCTTTGGTGTCTATGGAAAAAGGAAAAGCGATTCCGTATTCCATCGATAAACTACAGGACCGTGGAAAGTTTTTCGTCGATCCAGGAGAAGATATCTATGAAGGACAAGTGATTGGTGAAAACTCTAGAGGAGATGATATGACCATCAATATCACGAAAACCAAAAAGCTTTCTAACGTTCGTTCGTCTGGTGCCGATGACAAGGCGAAAATTGTACCGGCCATAAAATTCTCTTTGGAGGAAGCTTTGGAGTATATTCAAAAAGATGAATACGTTGAGGTTACACCAAAGCACTTAAGACTTCGTAAAATATATTTAACCGAAGTTGACCGTAAGCGCAATAAGATAGCTTAAGAAAACAATGAGGAAATAAATAAAAATCCCCAAACTGAATTTCAGCTTGGGGATTTTTATTTTTCAGGCACTCGGAATTTAATCCCTAGGCGCCTGATGTAACGCCGCAGCGGCTGCACCGACAATGCCAGCCTGATTTTGTAATTGAGCAGGAACCACAGGGGTTTCGATGGTGATACAATCTTTGTACTCATCAAAATCTTTCGAAGCTCCACCGCCTAAAATAATTAGGTCGGGTGCAATAATCAATTCGACATATTTCAAAAATTTATTGAAGCGTTTTCCCCATTGTTGGTATGTAAGCCCTTCACGTGTCTTCGCGGAATCCGCAGCCCAAAGTTCTATTTTTTTGTATTTTTTATAGGGAATTTGCCCGAGCTCAAAATTTGGTATCAATTCGCCATCAAAGAAAGCACCGCTACCTAAGCCAGTGCCTATGGTGATCATAACCACTAAACCCTGTTTTCCCTTGCCGATACCATAGTTCATGGCGGCGTAACCAGCTGCATCGGCATCGTTTACTACGGTTACTGGCAAACCAGTAGCATCGCTAAAAAGCTCTTTCACGTTCATGCCCAGCCAGCTTTTATGAAGGTTACCGGGTGACTTGCAGATACCGTGTTTAATTATTGTTGGAAAACCTACACCAATGGGCCCTTTGTGCTTAAAATGCTTTACAATTTCGGCAACCACATTGGCCATGTCTTTTGGTTTGCGACCTTCCGGGGTTGGAATTCTGTGTCGTTTGGTCAACATTTCCCCGGTGAGGGAGTTTACTAAGGCTCCCTTAATTCCTGAGCCTCCAATATCAATTCCAAGTACTTCCATGGTCGGTTAATAGGTTTGCCGCAAAAGTAACAAAAACTTTTGCAGTATTTTATGGTGTATTTTGGCTTGTTTTTAATGTGATTCGTACAAGCCCGTATTGCCCTTTTCAAGTATTGGTAACAGCTTTTCAAGTACTTCAGTATTTTCGCTTGCTATATTTTTCGACTCGAGAGGGTCATTCATGTAATCATAAAGTTCAAGGGTTGGCTCATCTTGACGAAAGTATTTCGTTAAACGATACCGTTCTGTTCGCATCGTAATACCTTGCTTAAAATAGCTATAGGCAACATCATCAGGCGTTTGTTGATTCGATTGCATCAATCCAAGAAGAGGCTCACCGTCTATTCGATGACTAATAGTTATGTCACATAGTGCTATTAGGGTAGGATAAATATCCACTGTTTCTACGATAGTCGGTATTCTTTTTCTCTGATGAATGGCTAACGGTGATTTGATGATCAAGGTACTTTTTAGTGCCTTTTCAAACAAAGTATGTTTCCCCCAAACACGATGGTCACCCAGATGCCAACCATGATCGCCCCATATCACGATAATAGTATTTTCCGCAAGCCCTAAATCTTCTAATTCTTGGGTGATTTTTCCGATTTGGGCATCAATATAACTGATAGAAGCAAAATACGCATGCCGCAACTTTTGGGCATAGAGGTCTGAAATCGATTGTTCTAAGCTTGCTTTTTCATCGCCTAGCGCATACTGATTAAATTCACCACTGCCATGTAAACTTTTCAAGTTGATTTGGTCGGGGATATTCGGATTCGGCGAGAGCGAAATACTATCCCGATCGTACAATTCCCAATATTTTTTAGGCGCGTTGAAGGGTAAATGAGGTTTAAAAAATCCCACCCCTATAAAAAAGGGCTTATTTTGATTTTTTAGTTCTTGAAGTTTCGAAATAGCAAGTTTCGTTGTCAATCCATCTGGATACCCCTCATCATCAACCTCACCCGATTCATAGGGCTTTACCTGTTTTTTAAGGCTTTGCCTATTTTCCCCATTGGCATATGCGAAGAAAGCATTCCAGCCGGTTTTCCATTTTCCCGGATTAAAAACCAATTCACTCCAACTATGGGGTAATTCCTTTTTCCGGGATGGTTGATCTTCATAGCCATAGACCAATCCGTCTGCGGAATGACTGATTTTTCCGATTCCAACAGTATGATAGCCTTCTTGTTTGAACCGATGGATAAATGTTTCGGGAATTGAATCTTCAGGCTTGTCGGAGAGTTCCTTTTCAATGGCCTGATTGCTGAGATGAACCTGTTTCCAGGGGCGATAACCTGTAAGTAACGCATGTCTTGATGCGCCACAGGTTGGCACCTGTACATAGTGATTCGTGAACACGGCACCTTCATTGGCTATGGCATCCATGTGAGGAGACTTGACCATACTGCCATAGACACCCAGTTCATTTCTCAAATCATCAACGGCAATAAAAAGGATATTGGGTTTGGTTGCGGTTTTTTCTTCTTCTTCATTGCAATTGAGGAAGAACATAGCAATAAGGCAAAATAGTATAGCTTTTTTCACAGGGTTGCGTTATACGGCTCGCTGTACCACTTCAAATACCTTGTTGCCATCACATTTCAAGGTTTTTGAAGGGTATTTTAGAATTAATGCATAATCATGGGTCGCCATCAAAATGGTACGCCCTGATTTGTTAATGTCTTGAAGTACTTTCATGACTTCGACTGACGTTTGTGGATCCAAGTTGCCAGTGGGCTCATCGGCAAGAATGAGTTCTGGGTCGTTTAAAAGGGCTCGAGCAATGGCGATCCGTTGTTGTTCGCCGCCTGAAAGCTCATGTGGAAATTTAAATCCTTTTGTTTTCATGCCTACTTTCTCCAAAACATCCTCAATTTGTTTGTCCATTTTGGTCTGATCCTTCCAACCGGTAGCTTTGAGTACGAATTGAAGGTTTTTTTTAATGGTCCGGTCCGGTAAGAGCTTGAAATCTTGAAATACGATGCCAAGTTTTCGGCGCAAATACGGAATATCTTTTTCGCGAAGTGTCTTCAAATCGAAATCCACAATATTTCCTTCTCCTTGATTGAGGGGCAAATCACCATATAGGGTTTTCATGAAACTACTTTTTCCACTTCCCGTTTTTCCAATCAAATAGACAAATTCACCTTGTTTGATTTCCAAAGAAACATCGTTCAAAATCAAACTTTCCTTCTGGAAAATAGCGACATCTTTTAACTCAAGTATCGTAACACTCATAAATCTTATTGTTCATATAAAAGTAATAAGTTCAATCCGATAACAGATGACCCTTTATCGAAATCTTTTTCTTTTGTAGTTGAAATGGTCATACGCTTATCAGATGGTACCAAAATTTTTAATTACAGTGGCAAAAAGCGAAAAGCGATAAACGAAATACTTATGCACAGAATTTGCCGTTATAGCTACTAGAAAATAGTTTGAACACTATGAACAGAAAAACGATACTGCTACCCTTATTTCTAGGGATGGTCTTTTTAGTCGCTGCACAAGAGACCGAAATATATACCCACGCACAGAAAGATTATCAAGACGCATTGGCGCTGTACAACAATGAACAGTATCAAGCGGCGCAGACGATTTTTGCACGAGTCAAGAACAATACCGATAATTTGGAGACCAAGGCGAATAGTGCCTATTACGAGGCAACCGCCGCAGTTAGGTTGAACCAGGCGGGTGCTGACAACCTCATGGAGGATTTCGTGGAAAAATATCCGACTTCAACCAAACGGAATTCGGCTTTTGCCGATGTTGCCGAGTACTATTTTGACACTGGAAAATATCCATATGCCTTAAAGTGGTATAACAAAGTAGATCAAGGTGCATTATCTCGTAAGGAGATGGACAAATTTAATTTTAACTATGGGTATTCCCTCTTTTCATCCAAAAAGACAACAGAGGCCGAGGGCTATTTGAATAAGGTGACTAATTCGCCTGTATATGGTTCACAGGCAAAGTACTATCTAGGATATATTTCTTATCAGGAAGATGATTATGAAGCAGCCAATGAGCGTTTCGATGAGATAACCGACCCAGAAATTCTGGAAGAGAAAATGAGTTATTACCAAGCTGATATGAACTTCAAGCTTGGTAATTTTGAAGAGGCCATCGCTCTAGCGAAAAAACAAATGGCCAAAGGAGACCGAAAGGAAAAGTCTGAATTGAACAAGATTATCGGTGAGAGTTATTTTCAACTAAAACAGTACGCCAATGCCATTCCGTTTTTAGAGGAATATAAAGGTAAACGAGGTAAATGGAGCAATACGGATCACTATCTTTTAGGCTATTGCTATTTTAAACAGGGCGATTTCGCCAATGCCATTCAACAATTCAACAAGATTATCGGTGGTACTAACAGTGTTTCTCAAAACGCCTACTATCATTTGGCGGAATGTTATTTGAAATTGGATAAGAAATCGGAAGCTTTGAACGCATTTCGGAATGCTTCCCAAATGGAATTTTCCCCTGAAATACAGAAAGATGCTTACCTGAACTATGCTCGTTTGAGTTATGAAATCGGAAATGCATACGAGCCGGTTCCACAGGTTATTTCGACCTATTTGGAAAAATATCCAAATGATACCAATGCCCAAGAAATGAAAGAGCTTTTAGTCGATTCTTATATTACTTCGAAGAATTTCGAAGGGGCCATGGAACTTTTGGAAAAGAATCGTGGGTTTGCCAGTAAGGCCACCTATCAGAAAGTCGCTTTTTACCGAGGTGTGGAATTATTCATGGAAACGGATTATGAAGGAGCGGCAGAAAATTTCGGCAAATCTTTAGGGAGCGCAGCCGATGCCTTATTCGCGGCAAGGGCGAATTATTGGCAAGGGGAGTCATTGTACTTGTTAAATCGATTTGATGAGGCCTTGACCCATTTTGCAGCTTTTAAACAAAGCCCGATGGCAAAATCGACAGAAGAGATGAAAGATGTCGATTATAATGTGGCATACACCTATTTCAAATTACGGGATTATGGCAACGCCATTATCAATTTTAAAAATTACACTACTTCCAATTCGGCCGATAACGAAAAATTGAATGACGGCTATTTGCGATTGGGCGATAGCTATTTCGTTACCAGTAAATATTGGCCAGCGATAGAAACCTATAACAAAGCGTTGCGGGGTCGAGAGAAAGACTATGCGGCCTTTCAAAAGGCATTGAGTTACGGCTTCGTAGATCGTCGAAAAAGTAAAATAGAGGAATTGGAAGGTTTTGTAGGCAAGTACCCCAGTTCCTCACTGAAAGATGATGCGCTTTTCGAATTGGGAAATACCTATATCAATGCGGGCCAGGAACAAAGAGGATTGCAAGCTTATGATAAATTGATTCAGGGCTATCGCGCCAGTACTTTAGTGCCGCAAGCGATTATGCGTCAAGGCTTGGTGCATTATAACGCGAACCGTAATGAGCAGGCCTTAGCTAAATTCAAAACGGTGGTGCGTGATTATCCGAAAACGCAGGAAGCCATTCAAGCGGTGGCCACGGCTAAATTGGTTTATGTTGATTTGGGCCGCGTAAACGAATATGCCGCATGGGTTCGTGATCTCGATTTTGTTGAGGTGACCGATTCCGAACTCGACAATGCCACTTTTGAATCTGCGGATAAGCAGAATTTGGAGGGTAAAAAAGAAGCGGCGATCAGAGGTTTTGAAAATTACATCAAGGAATTCCCCAATGGATTACATGCTGTGAAGGCGAACTTCAATTTAGCGCAGTTGTATTTCGCCAACGGACAAAAGGACAACGCATTGCCCTATTATAAATACGTTGCTGATAGAGGGGCCAGTGAATATGCTGAACAAGCCTTGACCAGAGTTTGTGAGGTGTTTATCGGAAATGCAGATTACCCATCGGCTTTACCCTATTTGGACCGATTGGAAGCGCAGGCCGATATTCAGCAGAACAGGACTTTTGCGCAATCGAATCTAATGAAAGGATATTATGAGCAAAAGAATTACGATCAGACCATCGCCTATGCGGAGAAGGTCTTAGCCACGGCCTCCATTGATAATCGAATTAAGGCCGATGCCCAGATAATGATTGCCCGCTCTGCTATTGCCACAGGTGATGAGGCGCGCGCCGAATCTGGCTATGCAGCGGTATTGAAAATTGCCAGCGGCGCTACTGCCGCGGAAGCGCTTTACTATGATGCTTACTTTAAAAACAAGGCTGCTGATTACGAAAATTCGAATGCGTCTGTACAAAAACTGGCCAAAGACTATTCCAGTTATAAAGAATGGGGTGGGAAAGGATTGATTATCATGGCCCAAAACTACCATGAGTTAGGTGATGCTTATCAAGCTACTTACATTCTTGAAAGTGTGACGACGAATTTTAGTCAATATCCTGAGGTTGTTGCAGAGGCTCGGAGTGAACTTGCTAGTATTAAGGCAAAGGAGGCGAAAAGAAATTCTTCCGTAAATCCTAATGGCAATTAAAATGGTAAGAGAACAAAACATGAACAGCGCTTTTAAGATTTCGATTTTAGTATTCCTTGGGGTATGTCAATTCACTTTTGCCCAAGAAGAAGAGGAAGAAGATTTGGGTACGGAAACCGTGACCGTGACCAAAGCATATACGCCAACAATTTCGGACGCATTTAAAATCAAATCGGTTCCGAACTTGAACGACTCCATTGTTCTTCAAAAAAAGAAAATTGACTATAGTATTTTCTCTGTACCTGTGGCTTCTACCTTTACCCCGGCAAAGGCCAAGGCTTCTACAGTAAAGAAAATACCACCTCCGGTATTGTTTAACTCTTATGCTTCGGCAGGGGGTGGAAATCCCGCGAACATTCTGGCGAAATTCTATACCAGTCATACTATAGATCGGGAATCGGGCTATACTATTGGTTTGGACCATAATTCATCTCGAGGCGATTTTGATAACCTTCCCTTGAATAATGTATTTTCCGATACTAGACTGGATGCTTCTTTCAAAAAAAGAGATCGAGATTATGATTGGGGTGCTGACATTGGCGTTCAACATCAGTTGTATAATTGGTATGGAACTACCGAGGATTTCTTTTTGCAGCCTCCTTTTGCCGATATTCTCCTTGATGTGGATGCCCGTCAAAATTATTTTATGGGAGAAGCCGGGGCTCATGTTAATTTTGAGGACTCGTATTTCAAGGGAGCGAAAATGCAGTATCGCCGTTTCTGGGATGCTGTGAAATCTGGTGAGAACCGAGTTATTTTTGAGCCTACTTTTGATTTTCCTGTGGGAGAAGAGAATTTTAGCATCAAATTAAAAGCCGATTATGTGAATGGCAGTTTTGCAAACGCCGACTTGAACAATACTGAGAATACATCGGGAATCAACTACAGCCATTTACAAGTCGGGGTGAACCCAAGTTTGACGCTGCTTCGTGATGATCTTTCCTTGAATTTAGGAATCAACTTGGTTTATGGTTTGGATTCAGAACGCAGTGATAGCAACTTCTATATTTATCCTTCAGTTACAGCGTCGTACCGCTTATTGGATGAATTTGCCATTGCCTATGGGGGTATCGAGGGAGAATTGGTTCAAAATTCATATTATGGTTTTGTAGAACAAAACCCATTTGCCTCTCCGACCTTGACCATTCAACCAACGGATAATCAATATGATTCATATATTGGTCTTCGGGGACAGTTGTTACCCAATTTAAGTTATAATATCAAAGGTTCTTATACCGCTGAAAATAGGAAACCCTTGTTTAATTTGAATCCGGAGCATACAACCCGGTTTGATGAAAAAGGGTACACCTTCGGTAATTCTTTCGAGTTGTTCTATGATGATTTGAAAACTGTGGGTATTTTCGGTGAGTTGAATGTTGATGTCAACCGTAATTTTACTTTGGGGATTAACGGAAATTATTACAACTATAGCACCGAGACAGATAACCCTGCCTGGAACTTGCCGGAAATAGAAGCCTCATTCTTCCTTGATTATCAAATTACGGAAAAATGGTTTATGGGCGCTAACTTATTTTTTGTGGGTGAAAGAAAAGACTTTGCTCAAATTGCCCAACCCAATACGCAATCTTTTGATTTTCCCACTACGATTATCACATTAGACAGTTTCTTCGACGCCAATGCCCATATCGGACATCGGTTGAGTGATCAACTATCGATTTTCGTTAAGGCCTCTAATATTGCCAATAACAATTATCAGCGTTGGGCGAATTTCCCCGTACAGGGGATTCAAATAATGGGTGGTGCTACCTTCAAGTTTGATTTGTAGCGTTAAATACTAATCACAAGAAAATACCTTGTTATTGATAGCTATTAGGGCCGTTTAAGATACAGCATAAGAAAATAATCGTAGTCAGTAGCTCATCCTCAGAACTGCGCAATTCATCGAACCGCATTCGTTCAAAACAACTATTTTTCTTTAATTGCCTATTTTAGAGGTAATTAAACTGCCCCGAAATGGTTCCTTTAGCTAAAAAAGAACATGCTACATTGTTTTTGTGCTTATGTTGTATGGTTTCGGTTTTCTGTCAAAACCTGATAAAGAATCCCAGTTTTGAGGCGTATTCGGCTTGTCCTAAAACCCTGGGTAATTTCAATGAGGATGTTGACTTTTGGTCAACTCCCACTAGCGGTTCCACAGATTTTTTTCACGGATGTAGTGAAGCTATGGGTACGCCTAAAAACTTTAATGGCACACAACCGGCAGATTTTGGTGATGGCTATGCCGGCCTTTATTTTTATGCGCCCAATGACTACCGTGAATATCTTCAGGCAGAATTGTCAGCACCTTTGATGAAGGATAAGAAGTATCGCGTCTCCTTTTATGTAAGCTTGGCGGAGCGTTCTGATTTCGCCGTCAAAGAATTCGGAATTCTGTTTTCGAAGGATAAAATCGAAATTCCCGTTAAAAAAGAACTGTCCAAAAAACATTTGTATAAAGAAACTACCAACAAGTACACTTTTATGGAGGTAGGGTACTCTAATTTTTATTCCGATACCAAAGAATGGATTCAGGTCTATACCCAATTCACTGCGAAGGGAACGGAACGTTTCATGACTTTGGGTAATTTCAAGAACAATTCCCGCACACGCCTCTTTAAGACCAAAAAAAGTGCCAAACGAGGTGCGTATTATTATTTGGATATGGTGATGGTGGAGCCACTTGATAAGGTTAATGTTGTTTCTAATAGCTCGGTAGCCGGTAAAAATATAGATGGCACTTTTGAACTTGATAAAACCCTTGTTTTTGAAAACCTGTTGTTTGAATTTGATAGATTTAGGTTGCACGACCCTGCAAAAAAAGAAATGCTTGCCCTTTATGAATATCTAAAAAAAGAGGATGCTCTTAAAATTACGATTGATGGCCATACGGATAGCCTAGGTTCCGATACCTATAATTTGTGGTTGTCAAAAAAAAGGGCGGAGGCTGTCGCCCATCACCTTTTAAAATTGGGCTTAGGCAAAGACCGCATTCAATGGCAAGGTCATGGAGGATCCAAACCTATTGCCACTAATGACAATGAACAAGGCAGGCGGCAAAATAGACGTGTGGAATTCGTGATTGCGAAACTAAAGGCCTTAAATAAATAGAAAGGCTCATCTCGTATACGTATTTTCTGATCTTTTGGAGTGCATTTTGTTGATTTATAGATATTTAATGTCAGAAATGGCCAATAATGATTTCTTTGGCACTATCTTTGCCTTTCAATAAGTAATTAATTTAAATTTTAAGTAATGAGTAAAGGAACAGTAAAATTCTTCAATGACACTAAAGGTTTTGGTTTTATCACTGAAGAAGGCGTTGACAAAGATCATTTTGTACACGTATCTGGATTGGTAGACGAAATTCGTGAAGGCGATGAAGTTGAATTCGATCTACAAGAAGGTAATAAAGGATTAAATGCAGTAAACGTTAAAGTAATTTAATATATACTACTTAGTTTTTTAAGACAGAAGTCTATCGGAAACGATAGGCTTTTTTTATGCAATAAATTGTAGGTTCGCAATCAAGCATGAATCAAGTACTTTTGCTTCTTTCAATTAAAAATGTCCAACTTCAATCGCCTTACCCTTATAGCCCCTTCAAAGAGTCCCGTATTTTATGGCTACGTCATTTTACTAGTAGGTACTATTGGTATCTATTGTAGCATTCCGGGGCAGACCATCGGAGTGTCTCTTTTTACCGACCCGGTGAAAGATGCCTTAGGTCTTTCAAGAAACCAGTTTAGCAACGCGTATATGATCGGTACTATTGCGAGTTCTTTGGTCATAGGTCGTGCAGGCATTTGGTTCGATAAATATGGCGCTCGCTTAGTGGCTTTCTTTGCGGCTTTGGTTTTGGCAATTGCTCTGTTTTTATGTTCCTGGTCGGTACATATGAGCTCGTTTGTCAAAGAGTTGCTCAATCAAGATACGTGGCTGGTTCCGTTCACTATCATGACCTTGTTGTTCTTTTTGTTGCGTTTCGCAGGTCAGGGGGTTTTGACCATGGCTTCTCGAAATGTCATCATGATGTGGTTTGATAAGAATCGAGGAAAAGTGAACATGTTCAGCAGTGTTGCTCTTTCTTTCGGATTTTCCTCATCACCACTCTGGATTGACTTTATTATTGAAAATAACGGCTGGAAAGGTGCATGGCAATATTTGGGATTCGGACTATTGATTGCCAGTGTGTTGATTTTCATTTTCTATAAAAATAAGCCTGAAGAATATGGACTCTTACCCGATGGGGCTCAAGAACTTTCAAAATCAGAAAAAGAATTAGTAGTGGAGCGGAGACAATTTACCTTAAAGGAAGCCCTAGCCACCCGTGCTTTTTGGATGTACGCACTCATCTTGGCATTTAATAGCTTCTTTATTACCGGATTGACTTTTCACATTGTTTCCATTTTTGCAAGCGAAGGTTTTCCAAAGGAAGATGCAATTTCGATTTTCTTACCAGCCTCTGTTGTTGCAGTCTCGATTTCAACTATTGACAAATACTTAATTGATTACTTTAAATTGAGTTTGTATTTATATCTAATGATATCTGGTGGAATCGTCGCTTCCATAGGGTTTTTATATTTACCCACAGCCGCTTGTATTCCATTGTTGGTAGCTTGTTTTGGTATGATGAGTGGTTTTTTTGCAGTATTGAAT
>JARFRH010000135.1 GCA_029287355.1 Maribacter sp.
AAACACATCAGCATCAATAAACTTCAAGGCATCATTGTATCCCTTTGCAAAACCGCCGTTCGAACTATTCTGAATGATTCTTAAAGAGGGATAGTTTGCTTTTAAAAAAGCTACTGAACCGTCAGTGGAAGCATTATCCGCCACATAAATTTCAGCATCACCAGAATATTGGGTAACCGAAGGAAGGAAGCATTTTAACAGTTCTTCCCCGTTCCAATTTAGTATGACGATGGCTATTCGCAAAACGAAGGCAAATTAACGGCAAAAATCAGGAATATCTCTTAGAAACGTATATTTTTCTCGCTCCAAATCCATTTTGCAATAAAAATGTTCCAACCCGTTTGTAACGAAGAGGTAGTTGGCTTTTAGATTCATATTATAGCGAGCTATTTGGTCGAATGTAGTTTGATCTATAACAATTTCAGGAGCCTTACATTCCACTAATATTTCTATAGAACCATCTGCATTAAAAACAACGATATCATATCTCTTTTTCAAGGAATTGACCTCTAATTGTTTCTCGACATTAATATGACTTTTAGGATATTGTTTATTCTCTATTAAATAGTTGACGACATGTTGACGTACCCATTCTTCAGGTTGTAAAACCACGAATTTTTTACGGATGACATCAAAAATATGGGTTTTATTTTCGCTATTTTTGAACCTAAAGCCGTATGTGGGAAAGTTAAGCGATATCACGACGCAAATTTGATGATTTTATTTGGATGGAGGAAGTAAAAAAAATCGTAAAAGACATTGATAGTGGGAACATAAGACCCATATATCTGCTTACCGGAGAAGAACCGTACTACATTGATAAAATAGCAGAATACATCGAAAAAAATGTGCTTTCGGAAGAAGAACGTGCTTTCAACCAGATGGTGTTTTATGGTAAGGAAGTCTCGGTTGAAGACATTGTTAGCAACGCAAAGAGATATCCTATGATGGCCGAGAGACTGGTTGTTATCGTAAAAGAGGCCCAACACCTATCGCGTACCATTGATCAGCTGAACTCCTATGCGGAGAACCCGCAACCCTCCACCGTTCTTGTTTTATGTTATAAATACAACAAGTTCGATAAGCGGAAAAAAGTGTATAAAAACATTAAGAAAAACGGGCTATGTTTTGAGAGCAAAAAACTTTTTGAAAACAAAGTTTCCGAGTGGATTAGAAAGGTTTTGCAAGGTAAAGGATATCAAATTTCCCATAAAGCGGCTATTCTTTTGACAGAGTTTCTTGGAACCGATTTAAGCAAAATCAATAACGAACTTGAAAAGTTGCAGCTGGTACTTCCGAAAGAAAAAGAAATCACTGCCTTGGATATCGAAGAAAATATTGGTATCAGTAAGGACTATAATAATTTTGAACTGAAGAAGGCAATTGGAGAACGGAATGTCTTAAAAGCGACTCGCATTCTTACCTATTTCGCAAGTAATCCTAAAGACAACCCATTTGTTGTAACGGTGACACTCTTGAATACTTTTTTTACGCAGTTATTGAAATACCATGGCATGAATGACCATAGTTCCAAAAGTGTGGCAAGTGCCTTGGGCATTAATCCCTATTTTGTAAATGAATACCAATTAGCGGCCAGAAATTACCCGATGAAAAAGGTTAGCGAAATAGTTTCACATTTAAGAGAATTAGATCTTAAAGGGAAAGGGGTAGGGGCAACCAATGTTTCACAAGGAGACCTTCTTAAAGAGCTGCTCGTAAAGATAATTTAATTATTTGCCATCAATACTAAACTTGCCTGGCCCCAAGAAAATAATTGCCACAAAACAAGTCAGAAACAACAGTGCTTTTTCCTTGACGGAAAATGGGTCGGATGAATGGACTATAAAAGCGGCCACAGCCATCGTTATTGCCGAAGGAATGGCAGCAAATCGTGCTTTGAACCCGATGATTAGTAGTATTGGGCACACGAATTCACCAACTACCGCCAAAAATAAGCTTGGAATAGGGCCTATGCCTATAGGATCACCGAATTCAATCTCTCCCCCTCCAGTAAGTTTCTTGAATTTTGGTATACCATGGGTGAGCAACATGACAGCAGGGGCGATCCTCAGAATAAGGAGACCGATTTCAATTCTTAGGGAATTTTTCATTTTTTATTCGAGTTATATTCGCTAAATGTATTTATTTTTTTTGAATTCGCACTAAAACTCTATGAATGGCCTCTACCAAGGTATTCGCATCTTTCTTGGTAAAACTAAGGGGAGGCTTGATTTTCAAAACACTATCGTATGGACCATCGGTACTTATCAAGATAAATTTTTGACGGAGTTCATTTTTAATCTTGGAGGCCAATTTCGTGTTCGGTTTGCCCTGTTCGTCAACAATTTCGACCCCGAGGAAAAGTCCACTTCCACGTATGTCGGCAATTTCTTCAAACTTGTTTTGCAGTTTTTCAAGGCCTTGAATCAAATGGTCGCCAACTTTTTTTGCATGGGCCCGTAACGATTCTTCATCGATAACATCGAGTACGGCATTGCCTATGGCACATGAAATAGGGTTGCCGCCAAAAGAACTGAAGAATTCGAGGCCGTTGTCAAAGTTTGCTGCGATCTCAGTGGTCGTCACTACTGCACCGATAGGGTGACCATTGCCCATAGGCTTACCAATGATAACCATGTCGGGTACTACATTGTGCATTTCAAATCCCCAGAAATAATCCCCCAAACGCCCAAAACCAACCTGTACCTCATCGCTGATACAAATGCCGCCTTGTTGCCGTATTACCGGGTACACCTTTTGTAAATACCCTGATGCTAATGGCACCTGACCACCGCATCCGACGATTGGCTCCGCTATAAAGGCTGAGATTTCATTCTTATAGGGTTCAATTTGGGCAATAGTTTGGTCAGCGAAATACTTTCCCGCCTCACCATCATCTCTAAAACCGCTTCCAAATGCATTTGGCATAGGAGTCTGAATGATGTATTCTTGTTTTCCCGTACCTCCTTTGTGGTTATATTTGTAATGGCTGATATCGATGCCCATTCTTGTATTACCATGATACCCATGTTCCAAGACCATGACTTTTGACTTCTTGGTGTATGTCGTTGCCATTCGAATGGCCAAATCACTTGCAGCACTTCCTGAATTCACCAGAAAGACCTTATTTAATTTTTTAGGAAATTTACTTAAAAGTTTCTCGCTATAGGCAAGTAACTCTTCATATACGTATCGCGTATTGGTGTTGAGCTTGGCCATGGTTCGCTGCCCGGCTCGAACTACTTTAGGATGACAATGTCCCGCCAACATGATATTATTATAGGCGTCAAGAAAGGTATTTCCCTCTGAATCATACATGTATTGAAATGCGGACCGAATCATTTGAATCGGTTCGACATAGCTCAATGAAAGCGCAGCACTAAAGTGGTCGGTTCTACGTTTCAATTGGTGACTCAAAGATTTTTTTGGGCTGGCTTGGAATCCTGCAGCGCTTCTAAATTCATCTTTGGCTCTTATGGGATTAACCGTCAACCATTTTCGCAAGAGCTCCCAAGCAGGCTTCTCACTGACAGTAATATACTCGGAATCCGGTTTTAGTTTTTTAGCGTAGGCTGAATTGCAAACACTGGTACAAAGTCTTGCTGCGACCAAATAATACAGAATATCAAGTTCTTCTTCTTTTAAAGGATTGATTTTATGATATCCTTTGATGAGATAAGCGGCAATTTCTAGTGGATGTTCTTTACCCATCATGACATAGGTCAATGCCACCGCAACCTCATTGATTAGCCAGGAATGGCACATGTCACCAAAATCTATGATTCCGGTAACTTTGCCATTTTGTGTAAGTACGTTCCAATCATTACCATCATTGTGGATAATGCCTTTTCTGAGTTGATGTTCCATTGGCAAAATTTGTTCATCAAACTGCAAAAAGAAATAGTCGACAAGGCTTCTATCTTTTGGGTCGGAAATGTATTCTAGATACCGGTAATTGGATCGGAATCGTTTTAAATCCCACTGGGTTTCTATACCGACTATCGCGGCATCATAAATAGGTATCGTAATCACATCCATTTTTGCAAGAAACGCTCCAAAAGAACAAAGCAAATCAGGAGTGTGGTCTACATCACCAAGAAATTCACCTTCTACGAAAGATAGGAGTCTAAAAATCCGGTCTTCGACCCGAACAATCGATTCGTCTTTTAATGACGGTATAGCGGACGGAAAATCATAATCCTGTAGCATTTGAAGTTGCTCCAAAATTCGATTTTCGGCTTGCAATAATGCCACTGTTTTCTTGGAATAGGTATTCTGCTTAAGTACAAAAACCTCTTGGTTACTTTTGACCCTGAAGTTCGTGCTATCGTAGCCCTCTAAGGTATCTATTACGGCATCGGAAATACCGAAATGCGATTTTAAGACGGCATCAATTTTCATAAACTCAAAAATATAAATACTTTTCGATACAATCTTAGTAGATGGCGCTAAGATTTTGACTACCAGTTTTCCATCTTAGGAAGTTTATGCGGTCAATATAAATCCTATATGAAGTATTACTTAAGCGGCCAAGACCTCAAATATAAATGGCTAAAACTATCTGCGGTGACGGCCACAATATTATTCATGTTCGCTTTTTTATTCCAGCTTTTACCTTGCACCTATTTTTTATAGTAATTAATGTTTGTTGATACGGTCTAAAACAACTTGAAGTTCAGTGTCCTTTTCATAGATGAGATCCTCGATATTCTTTTCAACTGCAACATCTGGTTGAATACCACCATCATTTGTATCTGGTGTATCCTTTAGAATGTTGATTCCAAAAACGGGTATATCTAATTCCACACGTGAATTAGGTAGCCTTAAGAAAAAAATATAACCGCCATTTAAACCCTTTTGATTACCGCCTGTTTCTTGACCTACGAGAGTGGCCAGTTGATATTTTTTCGCATAGGTAGCCATAATATGTGTGGCTGAACTATTTTCCGCACTTGTTAATAGGTAAACTTTGCCTTTAAAATTATTTTTTTTAGGCTTATAGGTTTGACTCGATGAAAGGAATATACGTTTCATTTCATATTTTCCGTTTCCCAAGTAGTCTAATTTTTTACCCCAATCATAGGGTTTTTTATCCCATGTGCTTATGTACGGTTTTAGGTTTTCAGGTATTTTTCTATAACGCGTAGTTTGTGGCGGTATGTCTATGGTCATGGGTTTGGATATTATATATGCCAAGATGTATTCAGCGACTTCAGTATCACCGCCCTCATTTGCTCGAATATCTATGATTAGATTGCCGATGTGCTGTGTTGAAACCTTTTCAAAAGCCTTATCCAGAAAACCCTTCCAATCAAATTCACTACTAAAGATGGTAAATGAATCAATGCGAAGTAATGCAGTTTGGGGGTTTACCATATTGAACTGCCATCCTTCTTCATAAGTGTCGCTAAAATTGGGGTATTTCTTTCGTAGTCTTGCATTTCTTTGGGTCTTTGAAATTGCTTGAAGACTTACTTTCAAGGTATCTCCTGTTTTATGATTCTTCAATTGTAGGACGAAAGTATTTTTGCTTTCAAATTCCAAAGGATAGAAAGTATCGAATAATTCAAATTTAGATGCGCCGCTCAAAGTAAGGCGTTGGAGACGTTTCTCATAGTTGTTTCCGTCGGACGAAATATAGGCGGCTAGGCGGGTCATGATTTCTTCGGATGAAACACTGTCAATGGAAATGATTTCCATCCCTTTTTGGATGTCTTTATGTTGGGAAGCATTTTTAGCTACGAATATGCGTTTTCCAATGCGATTGAAAGTAAGCGGAAGTTTATCAGGTTGGAAGAATATGGCTTTTTTAACATCAGGCCCTTGATTCCATGGATTGGTAAAGGTATGGCTACACTTGATTTTGGAAGCGAACTTTGAAACTTCTCTATAGATGTTTACTATGCCAGGATCTTTTAATAGTGCATTTTGAAGCACTGTTAAATCCTTTTGAAAATAGATTGAATCACGGTATTTGTACAAATTAGGATGAATGAAACTCAAGGCATTTTTTAGCACTTCAACATCTTCTTTGACCTGTTCTGGAGTATATGTCAATTTAGATAACCGATTCTTGTCAAGGTAATTATATTCGTTAAAAACATGACTCGTGATAACAGTTTCATTAGGCTGAAACCAAATAATTCTATTGTCAGCACTTTCCAATTCCAACACCTGGCTTTTGGTAAATTTAAATCTAAGATTTCGTTCTGATGTCTTGAATTTGATGGTTGCCTCGTAGGTGCCATCATCATCTAAATCGGTCAATGGATAATCTTTATTCCAGCTTAACGGCTTTACATTACCTCTTAAACCAATTGACTGATTTGATTTGAATTGAGTGGCATTAACTTTAAAAGTAATCCGATAATCTTGTGAATTACATGAGGCGGTAAGTAAATAAATTGAAAAAAGAAGATGTGTGAATTTCATGTTTGGTTTTTAAATCGTTAGACTAGCATCCTACTTAATAGGTTTCGGAAAATCTCTAAAAGTACGGCCCATAGCCCAAATGATTTCTCCTAGTTCATAGTGTTTCGCAGAAAATCAGCGGGGGAAATTTTGAGTTTCTTTTTAAAATATCTATAGAATGTGGACTTGGAAGGGAAGCCCGACGCTAAGCCAATGGCCATAATCGTATGTCTTTCATAATCTTTGTTTTTGAACCGTTGTAATACGTCCTCAAGACGATGGTCATTGAGAAAATTCGAAAAGGATTTATCAAAATGTGATTGAATAAACCGTGAGGTTTTCCGTTTAGGCATACCCAAGACGTCACTTAAGGATGCTAAATCAAGTTCTGAATTCCTATAAACTTTATTCACCACGAAATGGCAGTGAAGCTCATAAAGGAAATGGTTAGACTCGTTTGATGATTTATGTTTCATTTGTGCATTAGTATAGAACCCTGATGACCTCCTTTGATTACTAAACATTTACGCTAGAGCTTCGACCCTTCAAAATAGTTTTACCACTTTATCTTCGTCTTTGTTGGTAATAGTAACGAGCAATTTTCTGAGCCCTATGCGATTTACTTTATAAATTTTAGTACCTGTCGTCCACTTTTCTTTTCTAATCTTACCGGGCATCATTGGAAAGCCATAACTGAAATTTCGACCATCCGGTTTAGGACCGACGACGAAAAAATTGTTTCGATTGAATGAATTGTTCCTGATTTTAAGGTCGATATAGCGCACCTCGTGTTTTGAAGTAAGATTATTATAGGCAAGAGCCTTGTCTATATTCCCTTTTATTCTTTTGGGCTGTGCTATAAGTTTCAACCGTGCTTCATCGCTGAGTTTCGCTTCGAGAAATTCCGTAACATGTACAATTGCTTTTCCGTGACCCCAAATATTGAGATAGACCTCTTTGGCCATTACCTTGTTAGCATCTACCGTACCATTTTCAACGCCAATCCCCAAGGCGTTTGATTTTCCTGAAATAACGATTCTGCCATTCAACGCCGTGATGCTAAGGTTGTCGGAATCAAGATTTATGATTCGCAGGACTTCATTCGTGCCCTGCTCCACACTTTGAACATTTGGGGCTCCAATTCGTATTTTAATTCTTTCCGAAGCTTGTATCCATTTCTTTTGACTGAGTTTTAGCTTTCCGGCTACAACTTCCGTATCAATTAAATCAAACAGGTTGCTATCCGATGTAATACTCATTTTTTCTTCGGAGGAGGCGTCGATAACAATATCTGCATACAAGCTGATTTCTATAGCGGTTAGCTTTTCTAGATTGAAAATTCTCGTTTCAATATGTGTATTCCCTTTAATTTGGGCTAAACCATTTATTCCGACAAGGAGCAGTAGCAGTGTGATTTTTTTCATGTTTTATGGTTTTAGTTCCGTTATACCTTGAGGTAGGTGTACCTATTACGAACCAGCTGTTCTTGTGAATTTTCGAATATTACTGTTTTGGTAATTGAAAAATCATTTTCTCCTATCAAGTAAATTTTGAACATGCTGGCCGATTTATTATCGTCTTTACCTTTAAATGTGGTCACAATCTTTAAGGTGCCATCTTTTAACTTTGTTCGTTCTGTTATTTTTTCTGAACCAAAATAAGAGCCTCCCTTTTTAAGCTTAATGCTACTTTTAGAATTGGCGCCAGGTTCATCGGTAAATTGGGTGCGCATTATTATCTGATTAGCTTTTATTTCAATTTGCATTGTAGTTCTCAGGTTTACCGGTTGTCCATCTAGGTAATTGATGTACATAAGATTGCCAGTCCAAGAAGTGTTGTCCAATGTTTGAATGTCGGCAATGCTAACCGTAGTTTGCCCCATTAGAATTGTGGTGAAAACGAGATTGATAAGTAAAATAAGTGTTGTTTTCATAGTGATTGTTTTTTAACATTGAACAGGTCAAAATTGCAAATCATTCACAAGATGTGCGCTTCAAATCGTAAGAATGCGTCTCAAATACGATTTGAGACGTCCTAAAATGTTACTTATTCGATTTAGTTGAAGCTTTTTAAGAATTCCGAAGGAGAGGTGCTGGTAAGTTTTTTGAATACTCTGTTGAAAGTGGCTTTACTGTTAAAACCGCATTCATAGGCAACTCCAAGTATGGTGAGTTGTTTGTGCTTATTTTCATTGAGCATAGTTTTAAAAGCTTCTACGCGATAACTATTGACAAAGTCATTGAAGTTTTGCCGAAAGCCCGAATTAATGATTTCCGATAACTGAGCTCGAGTCAAATCTACGAGTTTTGCCAAATCGGACAGGTTCAACTCAGGATTCAAATAGGGCTTTTGATCCTTCATTACTAATTTTAACTTTCGGATTTCTTCCGGAGAAATCATCTTTTTCGAAACTGAATCCCTTTCTGGGATCACAATACGATTAGGAGAAAAACTGAAATCCAATTTTTTCAATTTTGTCGTATCCGTAAAGAATCCTTTTATCCCTACATAAATAATAATGAGTCCGGTAAAAAGGGTCATCCACCATTTCTGTTTATAATTTAGGTCAATGAACATCGTTCCTGTGAGTGTCTGAATAAGGTCATACAAGAATAACAAGAGATATAGTAGTAGAAAATTTCGAATCCAGTTGAGTTCTAATTTAAAAGTGTTGGAGAAATATTCGTTTATTTTCTTTCTATAATTATAGAAAAGTTGAAGCGTAAACGCGAGATATAATATGTTCTGTATATAACCAAAGGTGCTATAAAGCGGGAGAAAGAAAGCTTCATCGAAATGAATTTTCAAATAACCATTTTGGGTTTCAGAAAAGCCCGGTTGCAGCGCGTCGTAGCTAAAAATTACAACCCGATAAAAAATCACTAAAAATGCAGGTAGAAAATGCAGCCAATCTTTCTTTCGAAAGGTGAACGATGACATGGTTAATGACTTGGTGTATAAATAGATAAGCGGAGCGATGGCGATGGTTAATGTAATTAGGGCGTAGTTGATTTTGGTATTTCTGAAAGTATCATACCAACCCATAAACCCTAAGGTGTATGTCGTTTGGTGGTAGCAGGTAATTAAAAGGATAAAAAAAAGAAGCAGATCGGAAATTTTCTTTTGTTTTCCGTATCGATTGAAGATTAGCCCAGCAAAAATCAATCCTTGAAGGGTAAGAATTAAAAGAGGAGAACTCCAAACATTAAAATCGGGAAAAGAGAGAAACATGATACCAATTTGTTTCTAAATATAAATAAAACGACCAATCAAAACTACGTATTAGCGTAAATTGGGATACTCTTCCGGATTAGACTCGTTCATGATGGCGTACACTTTTTCGAAAATATCCTCGGCATTGGGCTTGGAGAAATAATCGCCATCAGAACCATATGCTGGTCTATGAGCTTTGGCGCTTAATGTTTGGGGTGCACTATCAAGGTATTTATAGGCACCTTGTTTTTCTATAATCTCATTTAGCAAATATGCAGAACATCCGCCAGGAACATCTTCATCGATAACCAACAAACGATTTGTTTTTTGAACACTTTTCACTACATCATGATTAATGTCAAAAGGGAGTAAAGACTGTGCATCGACTACCTCCGCGTCAATGCCCACCTCTTGCAATTCTTTAGCGGCCTGCATTACGATACGCAAGGTTGAACCGTAAGAAACCAAAGTAATGTCAATCCCTGACTTCATAGTTTCCACCACTCCTATCGGAGTACAGAATTCACCAAGATTATTAGGCATGGATTCTTTTAAGCGATATCCGTTCAAGCTTTCTATTACAAGTGCGGGCTCATCACTTTTCAAGAGCGTATTATAAAAACCCGCTGCTTGGGTCATATTTCGAGGTGACAGTATGTACATGCCGCGAAGTAAATGTATGAGGCCTCCCATTGGTGAACCCGAGTGCCATATACCTTCTAGGCGATGCCCTCTAGTTCTGACGATCAAGGGTGCTTTTTGCTTTCCAACGGTTCTATATCTTATTGTAGCTAAGTCATCGGTCAGGGTAGGCATTGCGTAAAAAATATAATCCAAATACTGGATTTCGGCAATAGGCCTCAATCCTCTTAATGCCATTCCGAGGCCTTGGCCAATGATTGTCGATTCTCGTATGCCGGTATCGGCCACACGCAATTTGCCATATTTTTCTTGAAGTCCTTCCAACCCTTGATTCACATCGCCAATTGCGCCGCTATCTTCTCCAAAAACCAAGACCTCTGGGTACTTGCTGAATAAAGCGTCAAAATTATCCCTTAAAATAATGCGCCCATCCACATGTTCGCAATTTGGATCGAACTGAGGCTTTATCTCGAGAATGTTCGTAGCCTTATTTGCGTGTTCACTATACAAATGTTCACTGTACTTAGGTTGCTCGTTTTCTAAAAATTGATTTGTCCAGTCGAGTAGGGCCTTCTTTTCTGCGGAGTTTTCGCCCAAGAGATACCTTAATGCCTTTCGTGCTGTTGCAGCTAAGTCCTTTTTTATCGGTTCTTCATTGGCAACAAGATCATTTTTGAGTTTGGTAATAAAAGCTTTATTCTGACTGCTATTGGCTGCTCGATCCAGTAATAGCACTAGTGATTTCTTTTGCGCTAATTGAGTTTCCAAGTATTCGGCCCAGGCCTCTTTCTTTGCTGTACGCACTCTCTTTTTGATAGCTACCTCCATCTCATTGAGCTCTTCTTCCGTAGAAATACCCGATTGAAGGATCCATTCTTTAAAACGTTTGTTGCAATCGTTCTCTCTTTCCCATTGCAAACGTTCTTCACTTTTATATCTTTCATGAGAGCCGGAAGTGGAATGGCCCTGTGGTTGGGTAAGTTCAGTAACATGAATGATAACAGGCACATGTTCATCACGGGCAATATCCGAAGCATTTTCATAGGCGTGCATTAGACCCGTATAATCCCAACCTTTTACTTTTAGTATTTCGTATCCGAGGTGGTCTTCATCGCGTTGGAAGCCTTCGAGTGCCTTGGAAATATCTTCTTTGGTCGTATGATATTCCTGTGGAACCGAAATTCCGTAAGCATCATCCCAAATACTGATGACCATGGGCACTTGCAGAACGCCACCTGCATTGATGGTTTCGAAAAACATGCCCTCACTAGTGCTTGCATTACCGATAGTGCCCCAGGCGACTTCATTTCCATTTACGGAAAATTTATCTGCATCTATATTCTTGATATTGCGATATACTTTTGAGGCTTGTGCCAATCCAAGTAATCGCGGCATTTGCCCCGCTGTACAAGAAATGTCGGGAGCTGAATTCTTTTGTTTGGTAAGATCTTTCCATGTGCCGTCTTCATTTAGACTATGGGTTAGGTAATGAGCTATCATTTGTCTACCCGCGCTCATCGGTTCTTTTTCAATGTCTGTGGTAGCGTAAAGCGCATGAAACATTGCTTTGGGTGTCAAGAGGCCTAAGGCCATCATAAAAGTTTGGTCTCGATAGTACCCGCTTCTAAAATCTCCATTTCTGAAAGACCTTGCCATGGCCAACTGTGGCAATTCTTTGCCATCTCCAAAAATTCCGAATTTTGCTTTTCCGGTTAAGACTTCTTTTCGTCCTATTAAACTACAGGTACGACTTAAAAAAGCGGTCTCATAATCATTCAGGATTTGAGCCCTAAAATCATCGAAAGAAATGTCATTACTAGTTTGTGGCGATATATCCATGGAAAGCTTGAGATTTCCACAAAAATACATAACGGCTTTGTTTTTTGCAACCTAGAAAAGCGGATATCTATTGGATATTCATTAAAAAATACCCCCAATAAACTCCATTTGTTAAGGATTAAATAAAATAATCGAATTATTTTAAGAATATTTCAATGGATCAAAACCATTTTCTATTGAATAATCCAAGAAGTGTTTTAGGACTTACAGTAATAATAAAACGGATTCTTTCACCATAGTCGGGTTCTGAAACTTCCCATCCATTATTCGAGTAAATGGGGAAGTAAAGTTCAAAATAGTCGGTCACTAGATTAAGGCGAATGCCCGAATCATAAACGAACTTTTCTTTCAGTCCCCTATTTTTCACCATACCGATATCACCATAGAGTTCAATCCAACGCCAAAGGTTTACACTTGCATTGGCAGTTGCGATCCAATCATCGGCAAAACGATAACGCTCATCAAGGAATGATTTGAAACCGCCTTCGGCAATGATGATTTGTTGACTATAGATACCAGAATCTTCCGATCGACCTAAATAGCCATAATCAAAGAGATAATCCGTTGGGCGGTCTAAAGCGAAACTAAAGTAGTCCGAATCCGTTTTATTTCTTAAAAACTTGCCGCCATAGAATCGTAGATTCAATTGTCGATTACTTTGAAAAAGCCACCGATACTCAAGCAGGGCAGAGATTTTCGTGAAATTTTGTGCATATTGAAAATCCAACAAGGTATACTTGTAATTAATGATATTATTATCAATATTGGCATACCTCACGTTGAAAACGCTGTAATCGGGATTGTCCGGATCATTTTTCAAATCGGTAAGACTTGGATCGATATCCCTAAAAATATTTAGATATCTAAACGATAATACCTGCCGCTTGTTTGAAACCAAATCGGGGCGCCAGCCAAAGTTTACTGCCGGAGTGAAGGTCGAATAGCGAGAATTCACATTAAAGTGCCTAGTGGAGCCACCAAGACGATAATTGGCAACATATAGCCCCGTTTTGCTCAAATACTTTCGATAAGAAATACCACCGCTTCCTACGAAGGCATTTTCTCGAAATGAATAGGAGGGTGAGACATCGAAAACAAAGGGCCGCTCCAAAAGGGTCTTATTATGTAATCGCATACCCGGAGTCCAACCGTCGTATATATTGAACTCCAAGACAGGGGTGTAAAAAATCTGATTTAAATAAGGATTTTCAGAATCTTGAAGGAATGTAAGTTTTAATTTCTTGTTGCCTGAGAGAAAACCGCCCAATGATTTCCAGTTATCCCGCTGATTGAATTCAGGGATCTTTTGGTCGTAGTTCAACACCAACCGATCTTCATCATTTCTTGGAATCGTGAACTTTTTTTCTTTGCTGATATCCGAAAACCAATATTTAGAAACTACGGAATCATTCTTTAGTCCAAAGAGCGAAATAGGAACTACGGTACCTTCCTTGTTCTTAATGGTCAACGTTAGGGAATCAGGTGTTTTTTCTACCTTCTTGATTTTGTAATCGATACGTCTATCGGAATAGACATAATTATTAAAAAACCAATCAATATTCTGATCGGCAGAACGTTTTAAAATCGACTCGAAATCTAAAACTTTTACGCGATTCAATTGGTAGAATTTGTAAAATGTTTTAATACTTTCATCCACTTTTTCTTTGCCAACATAACTTGCCAAATAAGAAAGCCCGAGGCCCGCTTTGTACTTATTTGAGATTTTTTGATTGAACTTGATTAAGGAATCATTTGATGTTACCAATGGTTGATCTTGGTTTTTTCGAGCAGTGACCATATAGAGGAATGGATATTGCTCATTAAAACTCATTTTAGCCAAGTTAAAACTGCGAATACCCCAAATTTTAGATAATTTTCCCAATAACTTCTGATCCGGGTAATGAGCTTCAACATAGGCAATCATCAAATAATTGGCGATAGCGTCCATCAACCACTGTTCTTTTCGCGGATTCAGGTACACGGTTTCTTCTAGGATATTGATCAATGCCGTTTTTAAAAACTTCATCTCGAACTGAAACTGCTGGTTGTAGGGCCGTATGAACGAGGGCAGTTGATTGATGCCATACAATGGATTCTTGTTATAGTCTATTTCGCTGACCAATAGCCTTGGATGTGGATATTTCCCTAAATTCTCATGAATAAACTTCACCACATTATTGATGGAGACCCCTTCTAGTATTGGATTGTATTTGTTTACATTTATGTCTGTAACTATGGTAGCATAGGGCGTAACATGGGTTGTGAACCGTTTACTGCGAGTCAATATAATCTCACAATTTTTTTGTTGCTTGGCCGTTAGTTGCGCCATTTGTCCACGAGGAAATTCAGTGTTTCCAAGAATTCTGAAATTAGACGATAAAAATAGACTTTCCGGGTAAATTAAATTGATATTCGTATCCGTTGGGTCTGTGTACAGGTCCTCCAGATCCTTGTTTGAATATAAGTGCCATTTGCCATCAAAAACAGCTGGGGTCAAATACCAATCTTTAAGATAATACTCTTCAATGCCAGTGAATCCGTATGGTGTAAATTTATTGGGAGGTAGCTTGATATTATAGCTCATGAAAAGGTGTGTTGACTCCCCCGGCAATAAAGGGTCATTAAGCTTGATTTTGATAAGGTCTTTTCCGGAGGTTCTTTCCCAATGTATACCACGGTATTCATAGTCTACCATACTAAGAATCTCCGTATATCCCCTTTCATTTTCCTTAGCTAGATGAAGGCTTTTTTTAAATTGTTCAGCAAAGCTTTTTGCCAAAGCCGTATTCTTATCGGAATAAGCGTTGGCCCAATCATTGAAGTAAAGTGTTTCAAGTACTTTGTTGGAGGTGTTTACGTAGGTGAATTCTTGTTGAATAGCAATTTCATGGGTTTCACCATCGAGTGTGGCATTTACCAAATTTATATGCTGACCCCATGTCATCCCGACAGGGAACAACAGGAATAAGGCACATAGACCAAATAGGGTTTCTATTTTTCTTTGAATGGTCATCTAGAAATTCGGACTAAGGGCGTGTCCTTTATAAAATGAGTCGATTATCGAAACAATCTCTTCTTTGGTGTCTACCAATTTAATCAAATCAAGGTCTTCGGCACTAATATTACCGGCAATAAGCATGGTTTCTTTAATCCAACTGAACAAACCTTTCCAGAAATCCGTGCCAACTAAAATAATAGGAAATTTTTCTATTTTATGGGTTTGAATGAGTGTGATAGCTTCAAAAAGTTCATCCAAGGTTCCAAATCCACCTGGCATTACAACAAATCCTTGGGAGTATTTAACGAACATTACCTTGCGAACAAAGAAATAGTCAAAATCTAAACTCTTGTCGTTATCAATATAGGGATTGTCATGTTGTTCGAATGGAAGATCGATATTTAGTCCGACCGAAGTTCCTCCGGCCAATTTCGCTCCGCGATTACCGGCTTCCATGATTCCAGGTCCACCACCAGTAATGACGCCATAACCAGCTTCTGCTATACTTTGGGCAATATCTATGGCTAATTGATAGTATGGGTTATCCTCTGTTGTACGTGCAGAACCAAAAATGGAAACACATGGTCCAATAACACTCATGCGCTCAAAACCATTTACAAACTCGCCCATGATCTTAAACAATGCCCAAGAATCATTGGTTTTTATTTCGTTCCAACCTTTGTGATGTTGTTCTTTTCTCATCAATAAAATTTTTAACTTCATTCCCGTGAATCTGCCTTCCGGCAGGGACGGATTTTTTTTTGGATAGGGTCATCCTAAATGATGCTTTTACTCAAAACGCATTTGAGATAACCTACTTATTGTCCTTTCAATTCAATTCTTTCATCAAAAAACTTGCCGTATAACTCTTCTTGTCTTTGGCTACCTCCTCAGGAGTGCCTTTGGCTACGATCATTCCACCTCCACGCCCTCCTTCATAACCAATATCAATTATATAATCGGTCATCTTGATGACGTCCATATTGTGCTCAATGACCAAAATGGTATTTCCTTTGTCTACTAAACGATTCAGAACTTCCATTAGTACACGTATATCTTCGAAATGGAGGCCCGTAGTGGGTTCGTCCAAAATATAGAATGTATTTCCAGTATCCCTTTTTGAAAGTTCGGTCGCTAACTTGATCCGCTGAGCTTCCCCTCCAGATAGGGTAGTGGATTGCTGCCCTAAAGAAATATAGCCCAAACCAACATCTTGTATTGTTTTTAACTTACGATGTATTTTTGGAATAAGCTCAAAAAAGTCAACAGCCTCGTTGATGGTCATTTCCAGAACATCCGCAATGGATTTCCCTTTGTACCGTATCTCCAAGGTCTCTCTATTAAAACGTTTGCCATTACAAGTTTCGCATTCTACATAAACATCAGGCAAGAAATTCATTTCTATGACACGGAGTCCGCCTCCTTGGCAGGTCTCACATCGCCCTCCTTTTACATTAAAGCTGAAACGTCCTGGTTTATATCCACGAATTGCGGCCTCTGGTGTTTTTGCGAAAAGTGAACGAACTTCACTAAAAGTACCCGTATAGGTGGCCGGATTAGAGCGTGGTGTCCGACCAATAGGGCTTTGATTGATTTCGATGACCTTATCGATATGTTCAAGGCCCTTTATCTTTTTATAGGGCATGGGTTTTTTGACGCCATTAAAATAATGGGCATTCATGATGGGGTATAGGGTCTCATTGATCAAGGTAGATTTTCCACTTCCTGAAACCCCGGTGACGCCTATCATC